>NZ_JAVRBM010000001.1:215483-383814 GCF_034531255.1 Nostoc sp. ChiQUE01b
GATTGTTTCGACTGACAATACGATTGTTTCGACTGACAATACGATTGTTTCGACTAACAATACGATTGTTTCGACTAACAATGCCATTGTTTCGACTGACAATACGATTGTTTCGACTAACAATGCCATTGTTTCGACTAACAATCACAGGATTTCTAAAATTGGTAGGGTCAATTACAGTTTTCCAGTAAATACTCGTTCAGCCGGGCCTGTCATGTAAACCCGTTGGTCTACTTCTGACCATTCAATTTGCAAAGGGCCACCAGGTAATTCTACAGTCGCAGTGCGATCGCAATTTCCAGTTAGCACACCAGCTACCAAGGCAGCACAAGCACCAGTACCGCAAGCTAAGGTAATCCCAGCACCCCGTTCCCATACTCGCATTTTCAAATAGTCACGACGTACCACTTGAATAAATTCAGTATTTATGCGTTGAGGAAAAGCTGAGTGATGCTCAAATTTAGGGCCTATGCTTTCTAGCTCAATTGCGGCGACATCTTCCACAAAAGTAATGCAGTGGGGATTTCCCATATTTACACAGGTGACATCCCAAGTTTGCCCCGCCACCTCTAACGGCTGATTAATTACTTTTTCTTCATTGGGTGTCAGGTTAGTCGGGATTTCGCCAGCGAGTAACCTGGGTAAACCCATATCTACTTTCACTTGACCATCAAATAAAAGCTGGGGAGTCATCACACCACCGAGAGTATGAATGCGATATAAGTCTTTATTCCGGGATTCACCCTCTAAGTCTGCCAAAAAGCCAGCTAAACAGCGAATGCCATTGCCACACATCTCTGGTTCTGAACCATCAGAATTGAAAATCCGCATAGTGTAGTCAGTGCCATCTTCTCCAGGTAAGGCAAAAATAACACCATCAGCACCGATACCAAAATGGCGATCGCACAACTTGATGGCTTGCTCTGGAGTCACTACAGTCACAGATGATGAGCGATTGTCAATCAGAATAAAGTCGTTGCCTAGACCGTGATACTTAGTAAATTCGATTGCCATTTCTTCAAGGATGAATTATCAAGGATTAGTTACTCTTTATTTTGCCTTGTAGGTTCATCTTTACTAAAAATGCTTACTGAATTTGACACCACTTTACCCAGTATTAGACAAGTCCAAAACCTGATTAAACAAACAACGCCAGTAGAGTTAAAGCTGCTGACTGGCGATGTACTCACAGGAAAGGTTTTATGGCAAGATCCACAGTGTATCTGTATTGCGGATGAAAGCACTCAGCAAATCACCGTTTGGAAACAAGCGATCGCCTACATCAAGCCAAAAGTAAGTTAGGAGTGAGGCAGAAAAATCACAACTGATCGCTTCATCACTTGCTTCACTCGAATTAAAAATTAAAAATTCAAGCTCACGGCTTAAGCCGTGGGTTTTGAATAAAGATGCCTTGCGCCTCGCATCTTGGAGCAATTCTTTATTTATTGTGGGATACAAACCCACAACTAAAGTTGTCTATTTTTAATTTTATATTTTTAACAAAGTTTGGGGGTTTAAGTCCCCTGTCTCTATAGACACTTTTGTTTTGTGTCGGGGTTAAATCCCCGTTATAAAACGTAATTGCGAATTGCTCTCTTCTCTACGAGACGCTTTGCGAACGCAGCGTTAGCGAGTCCGCGTTCGCGCAGCGTCTCGTAGAGAGCGTCATTGCGAATTGCGAATTGGTTTAATTGTTTTATCACTGGACTTAGAATTTTGCAGCACAAACCCACCTATTGCGTCCTTGTTCTTTAGCTTTATACAAAGCTTTGTCGGCTGCGTTAATTAAGTTTTGAGATGAACTTTTATCTGTTGGTCTTTGAATTGCAACACCTAAACTGACGGTCAGAAAATATTGAAAGTTATTCTTCTTCTTATGGGGAATCTTTAATTCTTGAATAGATTTTTGAATCAACTTAGTTACTTTAATTGCACCTGATTCGTTCGTATTTGGCAAAATGACAATAAATTCTTCACCACCATAACGAGCTAGTAGATCGGTAGGACGCTTTAATACAGATTGTGCTGCATGAGCAACTTGTATTAAGCATTCATCCCCAGCTAGATGTCCATAAGAATCGTTATAATCCTTGAAATAGTCAATATCAAATATAATTAAAGATAAATAATTTTCACTTAGTTTTAGTCGATTCCATTCCTCCTCTAAAAATTGATCGAAACAATGACGGTTGGCGATTTGGGTTAGAGCATCTAGCTTACTAAGTTTTTCCAACTGACAATTTGCTAGTTCTAAAGCATGGTTTGCTTGAGCAAGTTGATTAGCTTGAGAGCGGAACTGCTCTAATAATTGAGAATGTTCTAAAGCTACATTAAACTGAGCGGCTAACTGTTGGATAAATTGAATTTCTGACTTTTTCCACTCGCGTGAACAATGGCACTGATGAACACATAGTAATCCCCATAAAGTTTTTCCTTTCATTAGAGGTGCAACAATTTGTGCCTTGATTTGAAATTGCTCTAACAGTTGAATGTGGCAATCCTTTAGCCCAGCTTGATAAATATCTGATACTATCTGTATACGCCCTTGGTGATAAGCAACTGTATATTGTTCAGCAAAACAATCATCCTTTACCTTGATGGCGATCGTAGAATCGTAGTCAGGCAATACATTCTCAGAGACAAATTTCCCAGAGGTATAGTTCGATTCCGGGTCAAATTGAAAAATACTGACGCGATCGCTACGGAGAGCCTTACGAATTTCTCGTACAGTAGTTTTAAACAAGGTGTCTAGATTCAGAGATTCACGAATTTCAGCAACTAAATTAAATAGAATATCCTGCTGCTGATTCGCTTTATACAGTTCTGCTGCTTTTTGTTCTGCTTGAGCTAAAAATTCTGCTTGTTTAACTGCAAATCCTAGCTGCGTTGCAATTTGAGACAAAAACTGAATTTCTAATTTTTTCCATTCATGTGGCTGTGAGTGCTGATAAGCAGCAAGCACTCCCCACAGTTTTTTTCCAACAAAAATTGATGCAGTTGCATAAGCTCGAATATGGAACTGTTCTAAAATTTCTAAATGGCATTGAGACAAGCTTGCTGCGTAGACATCTGAAACAACTAAAGTTTCATTATTACGATACCGTCCACCTTGATGTTCTTGTAGATAAGAGTCATTCCAAACTGTATTTTTTCCTAATGTCTCTAGATCATCCCATCCGGTCTCTGCAAACTCAAAGTCGCTGACAAATTCTCCACCCCAGTTTTCATGGAAACGATAAACGGCAATCCGCTCGACGCGGAGTAACTTACAAGTTTCCTTAGTGGTTGTACGAAAAATTGTTTCTAACTCAAGAGAAGCTCGAATTTTGCTAATAACTCGGTAAAGCGCCCTTTCTTGCTTTTCTAGCTGCTGAATTTGAACTTGTTGATCGTGGAGTTGAGTTTCTAAATTACTAACACTAGGCTGTCCTAAAAGCTTACAGAGTAGATTAGCAGATAATTTCGTAATAATACGTAAACTTGTGTACAACATTATATAGCAAGGGACTGGGGACTGGGGATGGTGGGGCCCCCTTTGGGGATAAGGGGTAATGGGGACTGGGTGAAAAGTCTTTGTCTTGAAAAGTTCAGATCGGCGGAAGCCGCCGCTCCGACTTTTCGCTTTGTGTCTAGGTTTCATCATCTGTTAATGTCCTAACCACGTTGGCTGTTGCTATAAGTATAATTTCAGTAATATTTAAAGATGAAAATAAACAGTTACAATGCCTAGAAAAACGTAATTTTTTGTAGTTTATAAGTATTATCGCGTCAGGAGGTTTCGTGGTCGCTTCTCTCCATCTGACTTTTGCCGCTAAGTCTTAAAAAGCTTGCTCATATTACAAAGGATTTTCGATAAAGTACAGTATTATACTGTACAGTAATTCTCATTATCACCAAAGTATCTGATAACTTAAAATAGGAGATGAAAAAGTATTGTAAAGACAGAATAAATTTGTAAAAAGTCAAGCTCAATTCTTAGATAAATTCAATTATTAAACAAGATAATCAAATTCAGTAGACCGAAAATTTCTGCGGTTGTTAAAGCGAAAAAATTGCCAGTCCCCAATCTTGATTTGTCGCCTTATCCCACAACCACTTTTCAAACATCCTCTTAAGCTCTTACGGATGAACTGTTACCGAAACTGATCTGAAATTATTCAATCCATGATGATATCCGCATCATAGAGAACATCTTGGATCTGGGTATTATCAAAAGTGATATTTTTCCAAAGGCGCGATCGCTATATTGAGTCACTTACCTTGCAAAGTCTTAAAGTTTAACAAAGTTTGGGGATTTAAGTCCCCTGTCTCTATAGACACTTTTGTTTTGTGTCGGGGTTAAATCCCCGTTACAAAACGTAATTGCGAATTGCGAATTGCGAATTGGTTTAATCACTCACACTATCGGCAGGTAAAAACTCTTTAAGTGCTTCTGCCTCACCAGCTTTCGCCATTGGGATAGACAGGGGTACTGAACTAGGAATCGCAAATAACTGTTGTAGTTGACTCAAACCTGTCAAGCCACCACATAATAATACTTGGTCGCCGATTCGCAAGTCCATGCCGCCATCAGGATAGCGAATAAATTTACCATCGCGCCGGATCGCCTGTACCTGTACTCCATACTGTTTACCGATATTTAAATCTTTAAGGGTTTTACCTAGCGTTGGCGCATCTGCATTGACTGTAACCCACTGACAAGCACTATTTTCTCCAGGAACAACAGCTTGTCCTTTAGCTAATTCTGCTAAAGCCGCTAGTTCTTCATCTGCTCCCACTACCAGCAAGCGATCGCCTTCTGCCAATTTAGTTTGATTATTGGGATAATCAATTTCATCGCCGTTAGCGCGGCGAATCGCCATCAAACTCACTCCTGTTAAATAGCGCATATCCGCCTCTTCTATACTCATGCCAATTAAGGGCGATTTAGATGGTAAAGGATACCAGCGCTGATTTAAATCGCGAGTGGCTTGGCGCAAATCACGAGCCACTTCAGTAGCAGAACGCTCTGGCCGCAAATCTAAATAATGATCGTTGCGGATTTGCTGCATTTCTCGTTGGACAACAGTTGATGACAACAAGCCTAAGCCAGTTAATAAATAGGTTGCCATTTCTAAACTGGCTTCAAACTCTGGTTGCACAACTTCCCTTGCTCCCAATTGATACAGCACCTCAATATTTTTATCCTGGGTAGCACGGACAACCAAATCTAATTCTGGGCGCAATTCCAAAGCGCGTTTCAAGCAAAGACGAGTACTTATGGGATCTGGGAGTGCGATCGCCATTCCTTTGGCATGATTCACCCCGGCAGTTTCCAGAACGTGTAAACTGACGCAATTACCATAGACATAAGACACCCCAGCCTCACGTAACTGCTGAATTCTCCTCTCCGATTGGTCGATTACCACCACAGGTAGGTCGTGTTGCTGCAACAACTTCACCAAATTCTTGCCGACTCGCCCATAGCCACAAACTACTACATGGTCTTTGAAGGGCAAATCTTCCGACACATCCCGCGCCTGATCTTCTTCTAAATAGGGTTTTAACCAAGGCATTGATTCGGCAAAGTTAAATAAAAATGGCACTAACCGCAGTACAAAAGGAGTCAGCATGAGAGTGACTGCAGTAGTTCCCAAAATTAACAAGTATATTTGTCGAGACACCAGCCCCAAAGACTGTCCTTCACTAGCGAGAACAAAGGAAAATTCCCCAATTTGCGCCAGTCCCAAACCGGCAATTATAGCTGTTTTCAAAGGATAGTGGAACAGTTTCACTAAGGGCGTGATAATCAAAAATTTACCTACGAAAACTATTGCCACCAACCCCAAAATTAATTCCAGGTTGTTCCATAAAAACACTGGGTCAATTAACATCCCAATAGCGGCAAAAAATAAACTGGCAAAGATATCTCGCAGTGGTTCGACATAAGTCAGGGTTTGGTCGGCATACTCCACCTCAGAAATCATCAAACCCGCGACAAATGCCCCCATCTCAATCGACAGTCCCAAATGCTCTGTCAATAGGGCAATGCCTAAACACAGGGCTACAACCCCTAATAAAAATAGTTCTTTACTTTCAGTACGGGCTAGCAGTTGCAACAAAGGCGGTATCAGCCAAATCCCCGCAGCTACTGCCCCAGCGGCAAATAAACCAATCGAACCTAGCGCTGTCAGGACGGTGATGCCAATAGTTTCTGCTGGTTGGTTGAGGGCTGGTAAGACTGCTAACATCAGTCCCAGTGCCAAGTCTTGGACTACCAAAATCCCTAGCATCACTTGCCCGTGGGGCGTTTCTGTTTCGTTGCGCTCCATCAAGCACTTAAGGACAACCGCTGTAGAAGACAGGGACAGAATACACCCCAAAAACATCCCCTTAGCAGGTAAGGCTCCCCAGGCTCCGCTTAACCCACATACTAAAACCGTGACCAAAATTGTCAAAGCAATCTGGAGTCCACCTCCACCAAGAGCGATCGCTTTTACTTTCTTGAGTTCCGCAAAGGAAAATTCCACACCCAAGGCGAATAACAAAAAAGCGACCCCGAACTGTGCCAGAGTCTCTACTTGAATCAGTTCTTTAATTAATCCCAGTCCCGTTGGCCCAACGACTATCCCGCCAATGAGATACCCCAGCAGCACGGGTTGTCGCAAAAGTGCTGCTAATAGTCCGCCGCAGGCTGCAACGCCTAGAACTAAAACTAAATCAATAATTAACCGAAAATCTTCTTGCACCAGTTTTAAAAGAACTATTAAGACCTATTAATTCAGGATACAAAGTTTTATGATCTTAAACTGCTTGTTTAGTAGAAGGGGCAACAAAATTTGTATATTCAGATATAAAGAGTTTCTATATCCTGCCTCCAAACCCGTAGCTTGTACTTCATACAAAGGAAAACTGCTTTCAGGAGGCAGGAGATAGGAGGCAGCTATGCTGGAGGAACCCACGTTTTAAAACGTGGGATTGGATCTTGGACGCTTTGTATCTCGTGCTACGCATGTCGATACAATTCCTTTTTTAAACTGGGCAATAACCCAGAACTAAAGTTTTTATTAATACTTATTTCCTTCTGCCTCCTGCCCTCTGCGTCCTGCCTTCTTTGTAATTATCGCTGAAACGTATGATTACAGGTCGTTACAGCGACTGATGCACAGAGATTCCCGTTTTCTGCGAGTTAAATAGTGGCTGTTGGCAATTACCAAGCAACAAAACTTGACAGGCTGTTTTTGCTATCATTTCAGCAGTTGGGTTATCATTTGATGGTATTCCCTCTACTTGCTTTTGTAGGCTCCACAGCATCAGTCCCGCAGCGTTCCTGTTAATAACAACCTGTGCAAGGTCACGAACCTTTGCCAGGGTGTAAACATTTCCACCCCAAGCTTCTGGCGGTACTTCCAGTCCCATAACTACTTTTCCTTTAAAATAGTTTTGATAAGCTGCTAAGGCTTCTTGAGGGTTGTAAGTGATACCAGCGTCATAGGACATGATATGCAGTTGGTCAATCATTTTACTTTCAGGTGAACGCAGCAAATTAAGCGTCATACCTGTCTTCTCGCCTTGGGGTTGAGCATTTGCCCATTGCCCTTCACCGTAAGCACCAATACTCCATACCGCCGCTGTCACCAAGTAAGGCTTAGGCAGAACTTGGCGAATTTGCCTGACAACGCGACGAAATTCTGCATCAGATGTACAGGAAACCTGACCATTTGATGATGAACATTTTACATTGTTAGATTCGTAATCAACATCAACACCGTCAAATCCAAAGTCTTCAACAATATTAGCAATTATTTGAGGATTTATTTGAGCAAAATTTGTATAACTTTGTCCGCCTACTGCCACCAATACTTTAGTGTTGCCGTTACGTTTTTTTAACAAGGCAATTGCATCTTTTACTACTTTGCCATCTGCGGCGAATTGTAGCCCCGTTCCAGTGAAATTATAGCTACCCTTTATATAACTTGCATCAGGCTGTATGAAAGATACAATTACTTTATTTACATAGGGAGCGATATTTGCTAGTTGCATTTGTTGTGGACTACTTGTCCATTGTTCTGACCAACTCTGGTAATAGCCAACAAAGGTTTTTTCGCTTGTTTTAGCGGAGGCTAAACTAATTTCTCCTGAATTTGACAATATTACAAAATAGAATGTACTTAATAACAAAAGTAAAAAATATATTACTCTCATTAATAATGAGTTGTTTTTCAATTTGAAAGAGATAAGGAATTGTGAAGTATTTCGAGAATTTTTTTGTGTCATCTGAAGATTCATCACAGATAATCTAACTTTTTTAAGTTGAATTAGGAAATTAGCTATCACTCAAAAAAGGGATACCTTTGGGAGTGGTTTGACAAAGTAACACTGCAAGGTAGATCCTTGGAAGAAATGAGGAGTTAGGGAAATGGCGATCGTAAGTTTATAAACTCCACTATTACCTCATTTACTTCGCTTTTTTTACTGTGATATATCTCTACTTGCTAGAATTTTTGTAGCTGATTGCTGCTATTGTTTCTATAACACCACCAGCTAATACACAAATAATAGCATAGCTGATTGAATAGCTAATTGTGTCATTTATTTCTTGATAAACCTCCTGATGTTTTGGAAGAAAAACTTCGCGAATAGGTGGTAATACAAACAAAGTTACAACTCCCGCTAGTGCTGCTAAGAAAATTTTATGCGATTTATGACTGATATGATTACCACAAAACAAATAACAATACAAGCCAACAAAAATTGCAGAAATAAATTCTGCATATTGAGCTGATCTTGTATAGTCTTTAAAAATTGGATATAAGATGTTGGGACTGATGAACATCACGGATAAACCAATGACAACACCAACTATAGAACCCTTTAAAGCTTGTTCAGACAACAATTTGAAAAATCTAATTATATAAGTTGTCTGAGTCTGATACAAATCACGTCCAGCTTGACCAATTTGACCACTGTTATTAGTCTTGTCAGCTTTAATCTTTTGAGAATTGTTGAATGGATCTTTGTTCTTCATAATCTATCCTCGTTATATTTATGTTATGAACACATTTACTTAGAGAATGTTTTAAAAGTTATTGTCTGAAAGAATTCGCTACTACACAAGCAAGTTAATCTATTTGGGCTAATAACACATTAGAAGTGTAATAAGCTGCGGATTTCTGTTTTTATGGGTAGCTGCGTTCTCATCGAGAAAACATACAATAATCAACTTTTAAAACATCCTCTTAAGGAAGTAAAACAAGACTTTTGGCTGCAATTCCTAACCAAGGAGCTAATTGTTTAGCAATTGGTTCTAACTTCTGCCAAAGTCCTTGACCTGCTCCTAAAGTTTCGTTAACTTCTTTCAGAATTTGAGTGGCTTTTTGTAAACTTTTTGCCGCAGTACTTTTGTCTGGTTCTTCTTCTTGAACTGCGTCCTTTGCGTAGTCTATATGTTTCAGGGCTTGTTTTTTTTGCTTGTCAGGTAAATCTGAAGAACTAAATAAAGATTGAATTTTTTCTATTAGTTCCAGAATCTCTGTGATGGATAATTCTTTCTCCCTACTATCCTGAGTATTGTATTGGTTTTGATTCATGTCACCACCAGCTTGTCCGATTTGTCCTGAATTAGTACCACCATTGAAAACAATTGATTGCGGAGGCTTTTCTTGTGTCATAGTCTGAGGTAATTTAGTTTCAACTTCTGATTCTTTGCGCTTTTTGATATTATCTTCAAGATGAAAAGAAGACCGCCGTCTTGCTTTAATCTGTGGAGTTGAATATTCTGGAATACCCTGTAAGTCAATAGAAGCACGACCAATTTCAAAACATTCTTCATAAGGTCTGCCAGCAAACAGCGCATCATAAAATCCAATAGCAAACTCAACCGCTGCGACATCTCCAATCGCTTGATTCATGCCCACCAGATAATCAATATGTTGGTGAATTGCTTCTGCTTGAACTTGTGAATAACAGGCATTCAACAAAACACATTCTATTTGGTTCTGAAATAACCCAAATAACCTTGCTAAAGATTCTGTACTTATTAGTTGCATTTGCCCAGAATTATTTTCTAAGGCCAAACCTTCAGTTCCAGAACCATGTCCCGAAAAATGAACAATAGTTGGTTGATGTTCTAACAAAGCACGGCGCAAGTCTTCAACTCGTACTGCCAATAACGTAACAATTTGAAACTGTTCTCGATTTTGGGATTGTTTTAGAGCCGCCTGAATTCCCCTCACCTCTTCATCCAGGCGTAGCTGATTTGTGTTCTTTGGATTGGCTGATAGAAATACAATTTTTTTCATGTTGATACTCGTTAGTTACTGCCCTTTTCTCTATGCTGACAAAATATCCTACATCTTCAAATAACCTGATTTCGGATGCACCCATAATTTTCTGACTCTAATTGGGTAAGTTCACGTCCCAACACTGTTGGCGAAAGTGTTACAAATCTTCAGAGACATTTTTACCCTAGTTGGGGTAAAAGTAGCCAAGGCGAATTTTGTCGCTATGCGTCGTCTGAAAATTCTGCTCAGACTATGTTTCAGAAAAAAATTGACTTTAATCTAAAAATTAGGATTTGGCAGACCAGAACCAATACTTTTATTCGTACCATTTGAACCCGTCTAATTTTTAGAACCTGAAACTCTTGTGGCTACCTGACAAAACCCTGTGCCAAATAACTTAGACTTTAATTGGCACAGTAAAAATAAGGTTTTTCGGCGATTTATGGAGATCAAAGCTGGATGAACCGAGTTTTCTAACTCCGCCCAATGCCCATTAAATTTTAGGTGAACTAAGGGCATTCAATAGTAGCAGTGACCACGGTATTTTAATATCAGGTATGAGCGATGAGTACTTTCTCAGTACGGGTAATGCAGCAGGTAGTACAAAACGCAGAGAGCGTAGGGATGCAGGCCGATCGCCATTTTCATCTACAAGATTATATTTCTTAGCTAGTTCGGCAACAATCTGCACGCGTCCTGTACGATGCATAAGATTTGGCTCACCAGCAAGTGCAGCGATCGCTCGTCCAGTTAATAAGGGAGTTTCCCAGTTGTAGCGATCGCTCAAGAATGAGAAATTATTTTCAGTAGCATTGGTTTGATTCATTTGGGAAGCAAAACGAGAAAAAAGCTCAGTACCAACAATACCTGGCCAAATTGAAACAGAAGCGACGTTATGGGGTTTTAACTCAACAGCCATATTAGCAGCAAGGCGATCGCAAGCTGCTTTACCAACACCATAAACTGTATTAAAGAGATAAAACATACTACCCCACGAGGAAATCGTGCAAATTAATCCAGAGTTACGCTTAGTCATCATCCGAGCCGCAAAAACACTTGCAACATAGTGGCTGCGAAGACCAACGTTGTTGCTAGCATCCCAAAGACTTGGTTCAGAATCCCAAAAAGGCTGTCCATGAGCGTCTTTTAATGCCTGAACTCCTGAGTAAGCATTATTTACCAGCAAATCGAGTTGGCCATTTTGCTCATCTTGAATGCGATCAAAAAGCAAACGCACCTGCTGATCGTCGCTGTGGTCTACTTGGACGGGAATGCATACACCACCGATTTCTTCAATGGCTGATTTTGTTTCACTAAGACTACCTGAAACCCCATCACTAGAAGAGTTGTTGAGGCTCCGACCCGTGATGTATACAGTTGCACCTGCTTCACCAAGGCCAATGGCAATTCCCCTACCAATTCCCCGCGTAGCACCTGTTACCAAAGCCACTTTACCTTCAAGGTGTTTCATGAGCGCTCATTTCTAATCTTTTACCGTTAAATATTGATTATTACAATATTCTTTCGTAGCTGTGACAGAAACAACTTCTACTTTGATCGGTTTTTCTTTAGTTCCGTCGAGCAGAAACTCACTAGCTCCTTCACGAGGTTTTTTTGGATTTCCCCAATCATAGGTGTAACCTAAACCTGTCCAAGGATAATGTTCTTGACTCCCAACTGCATAAGAAATTGTGTATATCTCTTGCAAAATCGGATAACTAGTAGGAATCGGTATATCAAAAACATTACAACTAGAATCATTAATTTCTGGATCGACACATGGTCTACTTAAATCTTCAGCTTTCACCCACATTTCGACAAAATGCGTCTTGTTTGAATTTCTATTTAAAATTAAGCCTAAATACTGCTGTAACCTCAGAGAAAGCATGATATTACCGGGAATATTTATGCCGTTCCCCTTACAATTTTGACAAAATTCTTTGACTTGAGGAACAGCTGTTAACCAAGTCCGTGCTTCTATACTTTTTTTTGTACCTATTTTCCAATCCTCAGTTGGGTTTTTAACATATTTCCAACTCGCCATCAGATATTCAATTTTGCCATTATTTTCTCTCCACTTTATTTGAGCGTTAGTTTTTGACAATGGCCAAAGATTTTTTACTACTTTATCTTCACTTGGTCTTTTTGCATCCTCAATCGCTGCATCTAACTGCTTTTTCAGAGCTTTATAACTTTCTGGCTTATTTTTCTCCAGATACTCATTGACATTTGGGTTGCTTTCTGATTGCGCTAATAAATCCTTTCTGAGGTTTAATGTCCTCTGTATGGGAATTTCTGTAGCCAGCAAACTAGAATATCCAACTGCCAAAAATGCACTTGTCAAGCCTAAAAATACTTGAGTCTTTAATTTTTTCATTAAAATAATCCTGTGGATTTCCAACAATATGTGAATATTCCATCCCATGTAGATATGGGTTAAACTCAAAGATTGAATCTGATTTTATATTTATGTTTGGCTGAGATAATATTGTGCTTAATATTTTTAATTAACTCTAGCTGTAGAAAAACGAATATCTATGAGCTAGTAGTACTCTGTCAAAAGTAAATTGATGATGGATAAGCAAGTTGCTAGTAGGGACTAAAGTTCTTAAAGGCTATTTATAAAGTAAATCTAAAGATGGTGGCTTAAGGGAAATGGCAAAGATAGGATACTTTGAAGACAGTGTATATACTGAGTAAAAAATGGCTCGAAAAGCTTATTCTACCGACCTTAGGGTCTTTCATTCTTAACTATTCCCTAAGATAGATTTTTTCCTCGGAAAGCGTAATAAACAATTTAGGATTTGTATTAAAGTCTAAATACTGAAAACTATTACAACGAACAAGAAATTACTGTGGCTGGAAATCAGGAGTTTAATAACTGCCGAATCGATATGATTGATGGCACTTAAAATGAGTCAATAAAGGTAGATTGTATTAAAGCAGATATAGCGGTTCCCGACCTGGTGAGGTACATTTTCAAAGCTACTAACCTTGGTAAACAAGATTTGGGTGTACCTCAGTTGCTTAGGAAACGCTATAAGGATTTTAACCAAATGGGTCGTCATTAGACTCAATGTATTTCCAAGAACATCACTTCTGATAACTGGAGTAAACTTTTTATTATTCTCAGTGTTTTAAATTAAATGGAAAAATATCCAATAATTAAAAATTAACGTTATGTCTCATACACCTAATAAACCAGACCCTAATTCTTCTAATAAACCAGACCCTAATTCTTCTAATAAACCAGACCCGGATTCTTCTAATAAACCAGACCCTAATTCTTCTAATACACCAGACCCTAATTCTTCTAAGCAAAGTAATATTGTTTATAACTTATTTAATAGTATTTTTCCTAATTCTACTTATTTTAAGTTTATAAATAGTACATTTTTTGCACATTTTTTAAGTAATCACCCTTTTATTGCCAATTTATTAATTTTTTTGATTGTGTTTTTAACTAGTGGAAATTTATATCAAAATTTTATAATCAGTAGAATTTCCGATTCTACTTACCAAAATAAAATATGTCAAGAGACCATAAAACTGATAGAGGAAGAATTAGAAATCAAGAAAAAATCAGGTACTGTAACTGGTTCTTATAAAGCATTCGAGGATAGTAAGAATGTGAATTTGTTACCATTTAGTTGTGAATACTCAATAGAAGAGGAAAATAAAAATATATCTAAAAAGGAAATTTATTTGAGATATACGCCTGTTTTTGGTGAATATATTAATGAAGAGTATAATAAGAAAAGAGCTGATAAAAAAATGGAAATGAACGAAGTATGTAAGCACAGTACTATAGTAGTGCAGATGGAAAAATATGCTAAAGATAACTCTCTTTTTGACAAGAGTAAAGGAGATACTATAAAACCAGGAAGGGCTGAGATTTTAACAAATAAACCACATGCTTATCCAGTACATCGATGGGTTTGTCATTTTTCGGTTTCAAAAAAAACCAAAGAAGTTAAACCTTCTTTAGGAGGTGGTAACGATTATATGATAGACCTAAATTTAGAACCATACTGTCGAATAAAAGCTTCTGAAGATAATAATAAATTTACAGTCCCTCACTACCGTGATTATGATAATCCTTATTCTTTCTATTGTACAAATCCTTTTTCGAGTTCTGATTCTGAATGATTTTATGTAAATAAGAGAGCGACTAGACTAAAAATATTGAGAAGATTTAATTGACATTTCAATTTAAACCTCAAGAGATGGACAGTTAACAATCGATCAGAAAAAATAAAATAAGGAGTTTTCATCCAAACGAGTATTTGTTGAACACCGAATTCGTGAGGCAGCGCGTTGCGGGGGTTCCCATGCCACTTCCTTCAAGCCGGGGAACCCGTCCAACGGAGTGGCTCCCCGTTGTAGCGACTGCCGTTCGGTAAAAATATTTCGAGTTATTCAAGAAAGATTTTGGTTAAATCCTAAAAAGTATGCTGAGGTAATTTTGGCAGTTTGCAAAGTAGTAAGATTACGAATTGGGGCACTTGTATTACCAGCAAAGATATACGCGATCGCATTATGTGAAAATAAACGCACATAACTACGTTTTTTTTGTCTGATTATCAACAACAAGTACCTAAAAGCCCTATTTGATCGTATAAACTAGCCAGATTGCCAAACTGGCAAGCGCACCCTATAAGCTAGTTATAGAGGTACTTTGGGACTTTTCGGAGATGTCTAATAGAGTGGTTTCTTACCGCCTACCTGTACTAGTATTTTTTACTCAGCACTTTCTTTTTCAGGCTGACATATCTGCGACAGGAAGCGATCGCAGTGAAGCTAGAACTTATTTACGTATAATTACTTATAAAATACAGCCATTTTCAAATAAATCGACTATACTCTACGGATACAGCAATGCTCATTAGTATGCCCTTGCAAAATCTTACAACGCAACACTAACAATCAATCTCCTGCGGAAAACATTGTTTTCTCGTTTATATGAGGGGTCTAACCCTCTATTTATCATCTGTATTCAGCACTGGGAACGGGTTTTGGGTCAAGCCATGCTTGTTGGTAATCAACTTGAGCGTTTATTCACGGGATGACGCTGGCTAAACAAGCGATTAAACTATGGATAATGTCGAGCAATTGTTGCTTTTAACACCACTTACATAAATTTAATCTCATTGTTAAATCTAAAACCTCATCCTGTTATATAAAATACCAGTTATGTCAGTGTATCAAGAAAGTTGTGGGGAGACCACCGATTTGATTATTGGTGTTCACAACCAAGAAAACCTGGAATTACCAGCAAATTCTGCTCCTGTGGGTGCTCTTGCCACAAGACAAGGAACTTTTTCTACGTTTCTTGCTCCCCTGACTCAGGATACCTTTAAACAGGTCGTTAAAGATGTTGAGCAAAAATTACAGATTGTTCATCAAACCCTATCAATGCTTGATTCTCATGGGTTTGAAACTCTTCTGCAAGAAATGTTGCATTCGATTACCTTGAAAACTGGGGAATTACTGGGAGCAGATCGGACGACGATATTTTTATTGGATGAAGAAAAACAAGAACTTTGGTCAATTTTAGCTGAGGGTGAGGGCGGTCGCTCTTTAGAAATCCGTATCCCAGCTGATAAAGGCATTGCTGGGGAAGTCGCCACTTTTAAAGAAGTTATTAATATTCCCTTTGATTTTTATAGTGATCCGCGATCGCATTTTGCCCAAGAACAAGAAAAGAGAACTGGCTATCGCACCTACACTATGTTAGCTTTGCCACTCTTAAATGAACATGGGCAATTAGTTGCAGTAGTGCAATTACTGAATAAATTAAAATCTGTAAATAATCACGATGCTCCACTGGCAGAGCGCATTGATACCATAGGTTTTACCCGTGCTGACGAACAATTATTTCAAGAATTTGCCCCTTCGATTTGTCTGATTTTAGAATCCTCGCGCTCTTTTTATGTAGCTACTCAAAAACAAAGAGCAGTAGCGGCGCTGATGAAGGCAATCAAGTCCCTCTCTCAAAGCAGTCTCGACTTAGAAGACACCCTCAAACGGGTGATGGATGAAGCCAAAGAATTAATGAATGCCGATCGCAGTACACTATGGTTAATAGACCGCGATCGCCATGAATTGTGGACGAAAATTACTCAGGATAATGGTTCAACCAAAGAGTTGCGAATCCCCGTAGGTAAAGGCTTTGCTGGGATAGTAGCGGCTTCTGGCAAGAAGTTGAATATTGGCTTTGATTTGTACTACGATCCTGACTCAGAGACAGCCCAAAAATTAGACCAGCAAAATGGCTATCGCACCTGTAGTTTGCTTTGTATGCCAGTATTTAATGCCGATCAACAACTGATTGGCGTTACCCAACTTGTAAATAAAAAGAAATCCGGGGATTTTCCCCTTTATAATCCAGCTGATTGGCCCAAAGCTCCCGACTGCTTCCAAGCTAGCTTTGACCGGAACGATGAAGAGTTCATGGAAGCTTTTAATATTCAAGCGGGAGTAGCGCTGCAAAATGCCCAGTTGTTTGCCACAGTCAAGCAACAAGAACAAATGCAACGGGATATTCTGCGTAGTCTTTCCAATGGCGTGGTTTCCACTGATAAAACTGGGTTAATTATCGCCGCTAATGAAAGCGCCCAACGTTTGCTAGGACTGGGAGTAGATGACCGTTTAGAAGGTAAATTAGTTAATGATGTCATTGGCATCAAAGAAGGCGACTTTAGCAAGTGGTATCAGGATGCTTTACATGCAGTTGACTTAAAGGGCCGCCAGCAATATTACCCCGATCGCACACTTATAAGCACTGGTACAGAGCAGCATAGTATTAATTTATCGATTAACACAATTGCCGATGCTAGCGACCAAGAGCAAGTCCGGGGGGCGCTGGTAGTGATGGAAGATATCAGTGATGAAAAGCGGCTCAAGAGTACGATGTACCGTTACATGACTCAGGAATTAGCCGAAGAATTGCTGAAATTAGATGACGCTAAACTCGGAGGCGATCGCAAAGAAGTTTCGATTTTATTTTCCGATATTCGCGGCTACACCACATTAACAGAAAACTTGGAAGCAGAAGAAGTGGTGAGTATGCTCAATGAATATTTTGAATCAATGGTAGAGGCAGTCTTTAAACATAAAGGCACTCTTGACAAATATATCGGTGATGCCATCATGGCTGTATTTGGTTCTCCTCTACCATTAGAAGAACATGCTTGGATGGCAGTACAAACATCCTTAGAAATGCGCGATCGCTTGCATGAATTTAATCAACGTCGCCATACAGATGATAAGCCCAGAATTAAAATCGGCATTGGCATCAATTCTGATACCGTGATTAGTGGAAATATTGGCTCTAGTAAGCGGATGGAATTTACTGCGATTGGCGATGGTGTTAATCTTGGCTCTCGATTAGAAAGTGTTAGTAAACAGTATGGTTGTGATATTATTATTAGCCATAACACCTTTAAACCATGCCAAGATCATATTTGGGCTAGAGAACTAGATTACATTCGTGTCAAGGGCAGAAATGAGCCAGTAGCCATATATGAATTACTGGGTTTACGTTCCAATCCCATTGCAAGTGAAAAATTGCAAGTGATTGAGCACTATCATAAAGGGCGTGAGTATTACCTCAAGCGGCAGTTTTCTCTTGCCAGAGCTGAGTTTGCTAATGTTTTGGCAGCAGATAGCCAGGACAAAGCTGCTATGTTGCATCTGTTGCGTTGTCAGCATTGGTTACAATCACCCCCAACAGAATCAGATTGGGATGAAGGAGTTTGGACATTTCAGGAAAAATAAAATGACTAATTGATTTTAACTCATATCATGTCCGGTTGAACAGTTGTAATTGCGAGCGAAGCGAAGCAATCGCAAGAGTCTGGGATTGCTTCACTCCGCTATCGCTGCGTTCGCAATGACATATCACAAGTGATTTGCCAGACATGATATCATTCAGACAATCTTCTATAACTACAACTACAATGATAGTGAACCAGATAATATTCAACCTTAAATCTCTAAAATAATAGGCTGTTTAAATGGAGTGATTTTTTATATTAGGAAATTAAACAATATGTTGAAAAATGACTTTTAGTAAATCTCCTTGTTGAAAAGGCTTAGTTAAATAGCCTGATGCTCTGACCATCTTCGCTTTAGCTCTATCTAAAAACCCTACTTTTTCTGACACCATGATCACAGGTGTATTTTTAAAATGTGAGTGTTTACGCAGCAAAGAGCAGAGTTCATATCCATCTAGATTAGGCATTGATATATCCAACAAAATTATATCGGGTTTTATACGGATAATCTGCATTAAAGCTTTTAAAGAATCAGTGACTCCGATAACAGAAAAGGTTTGCTCATCTAAATAACTTTTAATAGCATTCAATACCGTAGGACTGTCATCAATACACAAGATTGTGTAGATTTTTCTGTCAGCAGACGGTTGGATGATTTGCTGACCCCTGTGTTCATTAGTATTAATAGAGTAGGCTGCTGGTTTATAGCCGTTTATTTTAGGCAACTTTGGCGTAGTTTTGACTTTAGGTTGTAGCTCTTTTATTTGGAAAAATTGTGAGGTATGCGATTGATAACTTGGTGATGTTTGACGATAAACCGCTTCTCTTTCAGAGACGCTAACGCGAACGTTTTGGGGTGTTAAACATTGTTCAACTAATAAACGGAGATTTAGATGACAAAACTTTGGCATATCATCCAGAAAGCCCTCAGGAATAAATTCATAACTTCCTTCTTCTAAATTCAGAAATGACTCTAGAACTTCTAGCGCCAATTGCTCTATCAGCATTGCTGCTTGAGAGGAACTGATATATTTCTGATTGACTAACCAACAAATAGCCAGATAATCTGGGTTCGGTATTGCCTGATTTTCAATACCAGTTTCAAATATCGCCCGCAACTGGTCTTTGATTCCATCAGGCAGAGTAGAAATTTGCTGACTCAAGCGTTGCAAATTTCTGTAAAGCGGCTCAAACATTTTCTCTGAGTAGCAGGCATAAATTAATTTCCCCTCATCTACATATATTGACCAAGAGCCTGATGTGCTAAACACCTGTAAACAACCAGTAACCGATTTACTAGTGATTTTTTTCAACAAAGGTAGGGGCTGGAGCTTTTGGAAAAATCTGTATCTACTAATCGGAAGTGTCTTCATTGGGATAGCTCTAGAATAAAATTAACATTTGCAGGTAAAATTAGTGAATTACCTTTTCGGAATTCACCATGACTTTGTTGGAAGCACTGTCAGATAAATATAGCGGTAACAATTGAGTTAGTACAGAGATTCCACACCCCCAACTCTTAATTCACCAATCTTTGTTAAGCTATAATCCACGAGTTACAACTAAACCAATTAATGCTACTGACCAATAGCAAAATTGCCCGACTAGTTGCCAGGATATAGTATTTCAAAAATTAGATTGGTTTCTGTATCTTTAGCTAATCTAGCCAATCTAACAGTAACTCAAGTGCCACACAAAGACCATTGGCTCTCGCCCATCAGTCACAAAAGTATCATTGTTATCCGTATTTTGCAGCCTAAAATTATAGATACTTTAGTTATCTTGCAAAAGTTTTTTGTTCCTAATACGAAAGTCTGGAGCGACCAAAATCTACTGTAATGTAAACGTAAATGTTTCTCTATCAAGGCTTATAGGCATTAAGTCTGTGCTGAAGAAGTATGTTTTTATATCCGTGACGAAAGTCGTCGGGTACTTTTTCAAGAAGTTTATTCTTGAGGGTAACTTCACAAGAGAAAAAGTATTATTAAAAACTAAGCATTCCAAAAGTTCAATATCTTACTTAAGTTTCTGATTGTAGAGCAACTCTTAATCTTGGGATTTGGCAAAATTATCACTTGCACAACAATAATGGTAAACCTCCGGTCAAGAATGAGTTTGCTGATAATTGCCGCCATGATGGTGTGTGGTGAGATGCACAGGCGACCAAATCAGCAGAAGGGAATCTCTTCATAAGTACTGGAAACAGGTTCTAATGTTGTGTGGGGCTAAATAGTCATCCTGCACAAATTGGAGTGACAAATTCAAGAACTTACAGGGAAATTCTTGATTAGTAGTAGATACCTGCAAAATAGCTATTTTCAGCTAGATGGTAGATAACAAGTAACATACTCACTAAAACTTAGATTACTATAATTTTCAAAAGAAGTTACCAGAAATATATAAACTTCATGATAAATCAGTAAAGTAAACATGAAAACTAATTAATATCATCTTCCAGAAAATTGTTATAAATATTTATTTGTTTAGATGTCCGGGAAAGCTGAAAATGTATAGTAAAAGATAATTATATGTGTGCTTATTGAATTACACTTAATAAAAAACTAAATCATTTTATGGTAGCAATTTACCCGAAAAATCCCAAGTTTGAAAAATCACCAATATAAATACAAAATTGTACGCATAGGCGTAGCCTGTAGTAAACATCACATTCATTAACCTATAAGATATACAGCAGTTTTCATTTGCATGAAGTACAAAGTTACGGGTTTTGAGGCAGGAGGCAGGAGGCAGGAGGCAGGAGGTAGAAACTCTTTATATTTGATAAATCAGTCTTGGTTGTATCTCACTTACTTGCAATCTGCTGTATGTAGCGAAAAGACGCAAAGAAATTCTTTGCGTCTTTGGCGTGAGATTTAGAAGTGGACATTCTCACCGTTATACTTTTCCATCTACTTAAAACTGCTCCCGCCAGCACCAGCTTAAAAGTGTACCACCAGCTACCAGCTTCACTATTTCCAGTAGCCAATAACTACCGTGTAGTAAATTCATTGTCGATGGAATAGCAGCAGTAGCTTCAAATAGGTTGAGTTGAACTCCTATAGCGCACATCTGCGGAGTTAAGAAATAGGTGTTAAGAACAGCTATAGTTAGCAGCAGCACAGATAAAACAATACTGCCAATACTCCAGTGATATCGGGTTTTGCTCAAAGCTAGTGCCCCAGTCAGCACTACAGCAGCTGATAATAATTCCATCCGATTGAAGTTCCAAAAAATCGTATAGCCTGCTGTCGTAAAACCAGCTTGGCTCATCATCCCAGAAAGATAAAGGCTAGGCATAATTACCCAGTCTAAAACTAGACTAGCACTGAGCCAAAAGCCCAAGGTCAATACGATCGCGGTTTGCCAAATTGGTCGTTTGAATTCAAGGTTAGAAATAGCAGTCATAAAATAATTGCGTGTGTTGTATTTCTTTAGTTTCTAACTTCACCAGCAGTTTGACAACTAATATCAACTAACCTTTACAAAGCGATCGCTCTTAACATTCTGAAGTCAATACCAAGATTTTTTAAACTAAGTTGAGAAATATTAAGATTATTTAAAAAGTAATTTAACTAAATTTTTGTCTGTTAGAAATACTCAATTTTTTATATCCTACACATTTGCAAATTCCCCTGTTTACCACTGCCAGAATGACAGCTATCTAGCACAACAGTAACGTTGTTTGTTTTCAACGCAGATATGATATAAGATGTCTTAGACTGCGCTACCTGCGATCGCATATCCTGCCAGTAATTTGCTAGCTATGGTAATTAGTGTACTGTTGAGTCCATCTAGTGAATTGCGATCTTCTGCCCGTAAAAGTAAAATATTATATAGGACTGATATTTGATTGCGTCAAAAAAACTCAGTATACCTTTATTCCTTCTTAAGAGTCCCCATTACCCCTTATCCCCTTCAGGGGCCCCACCTCCCCAGTAAAGAGTCCCCAGTTTCTACGAGTAATTCACGCCCATCAAATCGGATTGCTATATATAGGTGCATCTAGAAACGACAAAAGCAACAACGGATTTCGGGCAATACAACGCATAATTAAATTCACCAGATGTTTTTTAGATATAGCGCCATACGATATCTTGTTGTATAAAGTATCTATCTTTAGATATATTTTTTGCAGTTGCCTGGGTTATCTAGTACACTTCGCGTGGCGGATTGACTTAAATATATTTACAGATGTTATGATTTGTGTAGTACTTTTCAGTTATTAACTAGTAAATTATTTGCTGGTTTAAGCTGAAAAGGCTTAATTTAGGACTAGGAAGGCAATTTAAGCAAAGTTAGAAACCTTTAACACACACAACCGTTCCTTAAAAAAGTTAAATTTTTATTACTAGGATCTCAGATATTTAGATATATTTAAATCCTAATTTTCAGGAGTTGCTAAGACAGTTATGTTTATTACTGAGCAGTAAAATGACTGAATACAAAAGGGATTCTACTGATATTTTAACTAGAATACAGTGAGTCATCTTTGTTTTTAACCATTTTATGGTTTGAGACTAATGTAAAAAAACAGCAAGATAAGTATTAATTATGCCTGTAATATCAAATGTCAGCCTAGAGATAGACAATGAGAAACAATATGAGTAGTTTACTAAGGTATGAGTTTTGCAAAGTCTAACAATCGGAAAGTTGCTAGAGACAAACATATTGGTTGGAGTTAATAAAAATCAGGTAAACATCCTCTAAAAATCCACTGTTATTCTGAAGCAAATCTAATGTAGTGAGTTTAGTAATATAAGGTTTGAGACTAATGGTAAAAAACAGCGAACTAACGATTAATCAGGGTTCTAACCTCAAATTGAAGCTTGGAGATCAACGATACAATCAGTTGTCTAGGCTAGAATTTTTGCGGAATCGTACAGTTGGAAAGCCACTATATTTAAATATAGTGGAATAAATCTGAATTCAGATGAACTTCCCAAATTTAAAGTCAACAATCCACAGAAGGAGCAGGGAAGTATTATGTCAATACATTGCTAGTGGGGCTAGTTGACTTGTTTGAGGTTATGCCGAATTAAAGGTTAACCCATCTACAGAATTTACTCAAATGAATAGTGTTGTTTAAAAACATTGCCAGTCAGTAATAAACGTTAGCTTTTTATTGAAAGCTAATTTTGTCCTGTCTTTTATCTGAAAGGGTAAAAAGCATAGTTGCTTGCTGCATATATTCGGGTAAATCGCAATTCTTGCCGAAATCTCACAATTTTGTAATTGGAATCAGGTCAACACACATGAATAAAGTTCAAGCATCATTTGAAGCTACAGAAGCTGCATTTCACGTGCAAGGTTACGAAAAAATCGATTTTAGTCTTGTCTATGTGAACGGTGCATTTGATATTAAAAACAGAGAAATAGCAGATAGCTATGCAAAATTTGGTCGCTGTCTGACTGTAATTGATGCCAATGTCCATGAACTTTATGGCGATCAGATCAAGTCATATTTTAGACACTATGACATTGAACTGACGGTATTTCCGATCATTATTACGGAGACAGCTAAAACCCTGGGAACGTTTGAAAAAATTATTGACGCTTTTTCAGACTTTGGCTTAGTTCGTAAGGAACCAGTCTTAGTCGTCGGTGGTGGTCTAATTACTGATGTGGCTGGGTATGCTTGCGCTTCTTACCGTCGCAAGAGTAACTATATCCGCATTCCTACCACGTTGATTGGTTTAATCGATGCAGGTGTAGCGATTAAGGTTGCAGTTAATCATCGTAAGGAAAAAAATCGCTTGGGAGCATATCATGCACCTTTGAAAGTGATCCTCGATTTCTCATTCTTGAAAACCTTGCCAACGGCTCAAGTTCGTAATGGGATGGCAGAATTGGTGAAAATTGCGGTAGTTTCTAACTCTGAAGTCTTTGAACTGCTATACGAGTATGGCGAAGAACTGCTTTCCACTCACTTTGGACATGTGAATGCAACACCGAAAATTAAAGAGATTGCTCATAAAGTCAACTACGAGGCAATCAAAACCATGTTGGAGTTAGAAACTCCTAACTTGCATGAAATAGACCTCGATCGCGTCATTGCCTACGGTCACACTTGGAGTCCTACCTTAGAATTAGCACCTCAGATACCCCTATATCATGGTCATGCGGTCAATATAGATATGGCTTTGTCTGCAACCATTGCAGCACAACGGGGTTATATTTCCACAGGAGAGCGCGATCGCATCTTAGACTTGATGAGTCGTATTGGTTTATCACTCGATCATCCTCTACTAGATGGCGATTTGCTCTGGTATGCTACCAAATCTATAAGCTTGACACGAGATGGCAAACAACGCGCAGCCATGCCTCGTCCGATTGGTGAGTGCTTCTTTGCCAACGATCTGACTCGTGAAGAACTTGATACTGCCTTAGCTGAACACAAACGTCTTTGTGCTAAATATCCTCGTGGCGGAAAAGGTGTTGACGCATACATTGAAAGTCAAAAAGCCAAGCTAGTAGGGGTCTGAAAATATGACCAGTGTTGTAGGACGAGAAACAGCTAGACCGATAACGCCACATAGCATCTTAGTAGCCCAGCTACAGCAAACCCTCAAATTAGCCCAAGAGAACAACATTCCTGTAGAGATATTAGATTCTTTACGGCAGGGTGTTCAATTAGCGGCGGGTTTAGATCCCTACTTAGATGATTACACCACCCCCGAATCGAGCGCATTAACAGCATTAGCGCAAAAAACAAGCATTGAAGACTGGAGCAAACGCTTCAGCGATGGTGAAACAGTGCGTCAACTAGAGCAGGAGATGCTCTCAGGACATCTGGAAGGACAGACATTGAAAATGTTTGTTCATATCACCAAAGCAAAGCGCATTCTAGAAGTCGGAATGTTCACAGGGTATTCAGCCTTAGCAATGGCAGAAGCATTACCAAGTGATGGGCAACTGATCGGTTGCGAAGTAGATCCTTATGTTGCTGAATTTGCTCAAGCTTGCTTTAGTGAGTCTCCCCACGGCAACAAAATCGTTGTGGAAGTAGCACCTGCCTTAGAGACACTCTACAAGCTGGCTGCAAGAAAAGAAGTATTCGATCTAATCTTCATTGATGCGGATAAAAAAGAGTATGTAGAGTACTTCCAGACTATTTTGGATAGTAACTTACTGACTCCCGACGGGTTAATTTGTGTGGATAACACATTGTTGCAGGGACAAGTTTACCTACCACCCGAACAACGCACCGCCAACGGTGAAGCGATCGCTCAGTTCAACCGTATTGTCGCCGCCGATCCTCGTGTGGAGCAAGTTCTGTTACCCATCCGAGATGGTATAACTCTAATTAGACGCGTGGTGTAACGAAGTTTGTAGAGACGTTGCATTGCAACGTCTTTACAATAAACACAAAGGAAAAACTTATGGGACAATCAATTTCCTTATCTCTGCCTCAATCTCCAACGTCATCAACGGGTGTTAGGGTAAAGGTAATAGCTCTACTCAAGACTCTCGGTACTCTGACATTATTACTAATAGCCTTGCCGTTCAATGCTTTGATAGTGTTGGTATCTTTGTTGTGGGGCATTGTGCGATCGCCGTTTACGAAAAAAGCTGTCGTAGCTGCTCATCCTCAGACGATCTTGGTGAGTGGAGCCAAGATGACTAAAGCATTGCAACTTGCCCGCTCCTTCCATGCCGCAGGGCACAGAGTTATTTTGATTGAAGGTCACAAATACTGGTTGTCTGGGCATAGATTCTCAAAGGCTGTAAATCGTTTTTATACAGTTCCGGCTCCGCAATCAGACCCAGAAGGTTATATCCAGGCGCTAGTAGAAATCGTTAAAAACGAAAAGGTTGACGTTTTTGTACCTGTATCCAGTCCTGTATCTAGCTACTATGAATCTTTAGCAAAGGCTGCATTATCAGAATACTGCGAAGTTTTTCACTTTGATCCAGATATAACCAAGATGTTGGATGATAAATTTGCCCTTACCGATCGGGCGCGATCGCTTGGTTTATCTGTCCCCAAATCGTTTAAAATCACAGATCCTCAACAAGTTATCAATTTCGATTTTAGTCAAGAAAGCCGCAAATATATTCTTAAAAGTATTGATTACGACTCCGTTCGCCGCTTAAATTTAACCAAACTTCCCTGCGACACCCCAGAAGAAACAGCAGCCTTTGTCAACAGTTTACCCATCAGTCCTGAAAGACCTTGGATTATGCAAGAGTTTATTCCTGGTAAAGAATTATGCACACATAGTACAGTGCGGGATGGGGAATTAAGATTGCATTGCTGTTCAGACTCTTCTGCTTTTCAAATCAACTATGAAAACGTCGAAAATCCCCAAATCCGTGAATGGGTGCAACACTTCGTCAAGAGTTTGGCTCTGACTGGGCAAGTTTCTTTCGACTTTATCCAAGCTGAGTACGGTACAGTTTACGCCATTGAATGCAATCCCCGTACCCATTCGGCAATTACAATGTTTTACAATCATCCTGGTGTTGCAGACGCCTATCTTGGTAAAACTCCCCTAGCTGCACCTCTGGAACCTCTAGCAAGTAGCAAACCCACTTACTTCCTATATCACGAAATCTGGCGACTAACTGGTATCCGTTCCTGGAAACAATTGCAAACATCGGTTAATACTCTAGTGCGGGGTACTGATGCTATTTACAATCTTGATGACCCCATACCATTTTTGACTTTGCATCATTGGCAGATTCCCTTACTTTTGCTGAAAAATCTGCAACAATTCAAAGGATGGGTAAAAATAGACTTCAACATTGGCAAACTAGTGGAATTAGGTGGCGATTAAAATAATTCGTAATTCGTAATTCGTAATTCGTAATTAACCACTTTTAGATACAGAACTGCTATATGTAGCCTTTACTAATCACAGAGGTACATCATAGCCCTCTCCTCGCTTGCGGGGAGGGGGTTGGGGGTGGGGTTCTTATAGCCCACTCAACTGAGAACCGCTATATAAATACTAACAATACATAGGAAGATGAATCATGTCAGTACTTCGTATCCTTCATTTAGTTGGGTCTGCATACAATGATTTTTACTGTGATTTGTCACGCCTTTACGCCCAAGATTGTCTCGCAGCAACGGCAGATCGATCGCACTATGACTTTCAGATTGCATACATCACACCAGATCGCCACTGGCGATTTCCTGTTTCTCTCAGCCCTGAAGATATTGCTGACACCAAACCGATGACTCTGGCTGATGCCATACAGTTTATAACAGCACAAAACATTGACATCATGTTACCACAAATGTTTTGTATCCCTGGAATGACTGAATATCGCGCTTTATTCGACTTGCTGAAGATCCCTTACATCGGCAATACTCCAGATATCATGGCAATAACGGCGCACAAAGCCAGAACCAAAGCAATTGTCGAAGCAGCAGGGGTAAAAGTGCCTCGTGGAGAACTGCTTCGTCAAGGAGATACGCCGACAATTGCACCTCCAGCGATCGTTAAACCCGTAAGTTCCGATAACTCTTTAGGGATGGCCTTAGTCAAAGAAGCTGCTGACTATGACGCTGCTCTCAAGAAAGCCTTTGAATACGCTTCAGAGGTCATTGTAGAAGAATTCATCGAACTCGGTCGAGAAGTCAGATGCGGCATCATTGTCCAAGACGGTGAGCTAGTGGGTTTACCCCTTGAAGAGTATTTGTTAGACCCCCACGAAAAACCCATCCGCAGGCATGCTGATAAACTCCAACAAACAGACGATGGCAACTTGGGTTTTGCTGCTAAAGATAATAAGAAGTCTTGGATTGTAGACCCGAACGACCCGATCACCCAAAAGGTTCAACAAGTGGCTAAAAAGTGTCATCAGGCTTTGGGTTGTCGCCACTACAGTTTATTTGACTTCCGCATCGACCCAGAGGGACAACCTTGGTTTTTAGAAGCAGGGTTGTATTGTTCTTTTGCCCCCAAAAGTGTGATTTCCTCTATGGCCAAAGCAGTGGGAATCCCTTTAGATAAGTTATTAATGACGGCTATCAATGAAACGTTGGGCAGTAATCAAAAGGCGTTGCAGAATTGCTCGTGAATTTCTCGTCAGAGGTTTTTCTGTTTGTAGTAGGTAGGAGAGCGATCGCTAATTAAGAGTCGGTTGAGGTAGCGCGATCGCTTTCAAAAGTTTTTAGTTCCTAATTTTATGATTCGATTTATTTTCCACAACTTAAAGCAATTGCCTTCCCTTCTCCTATAGTCGCTGCTGCGCGAACAAAAACACTAATGCTTTCCGAGACAAATCTTTTCAAGAGCCATATAACTTAAGCAAATGTCTAATTCTCCTAGTAATCCGATAGGTTTTATTTTACTAACTCATACGAAACCTCAACAAATTTACAGGCTAATAAATAAGTTAAATAGGATGTTTAATTATCCTGTAATTGTGTGCCATCATGATTTTTCAAAATGTGATTTATCTGTAGATAGTCTCTCAAAAAATGTTTTACTAGTACACCCTCACTTACAGACTGAGTGGGCAGACTTTTCTGTTGAAGAGGCTACATTACAAGCACTTAAACTAATGTTCGAGGTATCAGATGCACCAGATTGGTTTGTATTACTCAGTGGAGCAGACTATCCCATTAAAACCGCAAGGCAAATATTGGATGATCTAGCCTCAAGTTCGTACGATGCTTATATTCAGTATGAACAAATCACATACGAGACTTATAAAAGTGATTTAAAACCAAATATGTTATGGCTGAAAAATTCCTATCAACGATACTGTACAAAATCGTTTTCTTTTCATTCCTCAAAAAAATACTTTGCTCAACTAAATATAGAAATACGTTTAGAACATCCTTTATTGACGAAAGCTTTTCTTCCTTTTTCAAAGAAGCTTGCTTGTTTCAGTGGAAGTCAATGGTTTTGTGCTAATCGCAAAGCTGCTGAGTACATTATCGATTTCCACGGACAGAGAAATGCCATAACTTTACATTACAGTAAGGTCAAACACGCAGACGAGGCGTATTTTCAAACTATACTTGCTAATGCACCTCACCTTAGACTAAAAAATGACCGTCGGCGATATATTGATTGGTCAACTGGAGGCCCTCATCCAAAAGTATTGCTAATGCAAGATTTGCCTAATCTGCTTGCATCATCTGCTCATTTTGCTCGGAAATTTGACATTGCTATAGATAGCAATATTCTTGATGAACTTGATAGGATTACATCCTAATGATCACCTAATATTTTGATAAACTCAGCTAAATAAATCCGGTTCTTCGGTTGCTACTAAGAGTTGAGGACAATAGACCTCTTGCAAAAGTCCCCTAAACCCCACCCCCAGCCCCTCCCCGCCTGCGGGGAACTCGGGGCCCCCTCTGGGGATTAGGGGCAGCAGGGTGGTTTCATACTAAAAAAGAAAAATACATAAGTCTTGATTTCTCGTTTTGTGTCCGGGCTTTTTCCCTCACTTCCATTCCTCTCCCCCACGGGGGGAGAGGCTTTGAAACCCAGTTTTAGTTTTTCTCTGCTTGTATGAAACCACCCTGCTCTGGGGATTAGGGGCAGGGAGACTTTGACGTAAGTCAAAGGCGGGGTGGGGTTCTTATTTTGGATTTCTGCAAGAAGTCTAATCTTTATAAGCGCATCCTTATCTCGTTCCCCAGTCTCCGACTGGGAATGCCCCTCATTGAGGCTCCGCCTCCCGAGCTCGCGGCAGAACCGCCAGGAGTAGCATTTCCAGCCTCTTGCTGAAAACGAGATTTTAAAAGGGTTTTGGCTTAAGTTGACACGAATGAGTAGTAGCAATTCCCAACTAGCGATGCAGTTCTACTCTAGGAAATATATCGCACTCTATCGGCTCACCAGGTTTTTTGGCTTTGAATGAATTAAATTCTGGTAAATCAATTTCCTCAAGAGGTCTGAAAGGCCATGCTTTCGGGCGGTGATAGTAAGTAACATCATCGCCAGTCCAATTAGTAACTACTGCACGTCGTTGTGTGGAAGATATGTTGGTTACTGAATGATGAATTGTTAGAAAATGATGAACCAAGCAATCTCCAGGCTCCATATCCCAAGACAAAATTTCGTGAGGTTCTGGCTCTGTAAACCAGGAGGGGTTTGATCCTTCACGTAACTCTTTGCCCCATCGATGAGAAGCTTTGATATACTCTAATCGACCATTTTCTTGGTTGACACTATCTAAAGCCAGCCAAATTTTACAACACTGCCAGCCTTGTATGGGCCAGTAAGGTAGGTCGTTATGCCAGCCGACACGGCTGTTTGCTTTCGGCTTTTTAACAAAGAAGCCGTCAGCCAAAAAGTTCAGTTTTTCTGATTTCAAGACTTGAGCAGCAAGCGTTGCTAGCGGAGATTCAAAAGCTAAAGCACGGAAATCGGCATCAGTAAGCCATAAGCTACTGGCATGTTCCACATGACCTTCTGATTTAGGGATGCCCTTAACTTCTAAAGGGCCAGGCATTAATACATTCTTGTCAACGGCTGTTCGCATCCGTTTTACCCAGATGTTATCCAAAACATTTTTGACGCAGATAACACCGTCTCGCTCGAAAGCTTCAACTTGTTGGGTGGTGATTTTTGATCTGTCTACCTTAAGCATTACGAAAAAACGAATAAAGTCAGATTTATGTAATAACAGATTTCTATAATCTGCTTTACTGACATTAACTTGGTCACTATGTTATAAATCTTTCTTACTGTATAGTAAAGATGTAAGTTAGCAGTTCTTCCTGTAGATAGATAAATCTACAGATTGAGTTCAATATTCTTTGTTCATATCCGTAACAAAGAATTTTCATTTTAGCTACCTAAATCTTCTTTAACAATGAGTGGCACAAGTGAAGCTAATCGTAATACACCAGATACAATAAATACTTCTGCTATGCCAAAAGAACCAGCAAATTGAGCGATGAAGCCACCGATAGTTGCTCCTAAAGCACCACTTGCTCCAGCAACAGCTGCTGCTGTTGCAAAATAGATAGACTGATTTTTTACTGGTGCAATCTCTATCTGGAGATTGTTGTTACACAAGTCAACTCCTCCCCAATTACCCCCAATGAAAATGTGTAATAGCGGCAACCACAGCCAGAGGTCGAGAGGACTAGAACCCATCTTCAGCCACAGCCAGGGTATGACGGCAATTAAAATTCCATTAAAAATTAGAATCGGACGATTGCCTATTTTATCTGCTAATCTACCCCACACGATCAGCATCAGCATGTGTGCCCCTGCTCGCAGGCTATTGTAGAAAGTTACCCAACTTACATCCAAGTTCAGGGTATCTAGCAAGTAGAGATTAAAAAAGGGGGCACTCAGGTTAACAGCAAACGTCCATGAGCCGAAATAAAGTAGAAACACCAAAAAATTAGAGTTTTTCCAAATGCTGCTATCTATCTGGTTTTGGGGAGTTGGCATTTGCGGCAGAGAGATTGTTTCAGATACCTCACTAGGTTCATTTGATGCCGAATCTGACTGAATCTCACTGGTTTGGGATGAGTTAGCATAATAAATATTTTGTAATTGAGGATTTATATCTACCTGGAAATACTGACACCCCAAGCTGACAATTCCAAAGATAATGCCTAAGAGCAAAATCACTCCGTAACCTTGGATAGGCCCCCCGTACCAATGTGATACAGCTAGACCGACTATTGGCAAACCGACCAACTCGGTTAAGTTAGCAAGGCTATTGCGTAGCCCGAAATATCTACCTCGTAATTGCCGTGGGACTAACATTGCCATCCAACTCAACCAAGAAGCAGCTCCTAGTCCTCCTAAAAAATGGCTGCATACGAGAATCACAAGCGACAATATCACTAATTGGTTGGAATTCAGCCCTCCCCAACTAAAGCTAACAATGCCAATTACTAGAATCAGCCATAGTAGCCGACCAATCCCATGAGTGCGAAGGGAATAGTGAAAACGGCTAGTGCTGCGTTCAGACAAATAAGCACCCATCGGCTGAAAGAGATTCACTAACATGGGGATAGAACTCACCATACCAAATACCACTGGACTGGCATCTAACCCCACTAAGAAATTACCTAGTAAAATTCCGCCAGTACCAATAGAGAAAACTGCTGCAAAAACACCATCGGCAGTAGAAGCCCTCAAACTTGTGCGAATAGCATCTTTAGAAATACGAGGGCTGAATGTTGAGTTAGGAGAAAGTGTTGTTGATGGTGAGGCAATCTGAGCAATTTCTATAGAAAGAGGTGCACCTGTTTCAATTTGAGAAGAATCCATAAATCTGTATTTAAGAAAATAATTAGGATTTACGCATCATATATATGTACTATACTAACTTTAGGCTTTTAAGATGTGTCTAGTATCATGTCTGGTTAAAGGCTTATCGTTAAAAACTCACAAATAGACCTCTTGCAAAAGTCCCCTAACACCCCACCCCCAACCCCTCCCCGCACGCGGGGAGGGGAGAATTTGAGGTGAGTCAAAGGCGGGGTGGGGTTCTTTTTTTGATTTATGCAAGAAGTCTAATGATTTAGGACTGCTACATAACACCCAAAAGAGTAAATATACAACTAAATAAGAGTTACAGTCAGCATTTGAATTGTTCCTAAAATTAGGGTTTGTTGTTTCAAGATATGAGAATAAGCTGATGTGTAGATACTTTGACGCACAGACACGGAGATGCTATTTGAATGACGATTAGCTAACTACAAAATTTTATTAATTAATCCCCTATTAGACATTTCTAGAAATTAATTATTATCCATAAACCTTGTAGAGACGTAGCAGTGATATATCTTTATATTCTCTTTGCATTCCTTGGCGTTTAAAAAAGCTACGAATTTATGCAAAACTGTACTTAGTGTTCAGAAAAAGATGAAACTTTTGCCTCAAAGTGACTCAGCACTCCTGAACTGATCGCTCTTTGACAAATGGTTCACCCGATTGGGTGAATGCGATCGCAGCATCCAGAACTACTCTGAAAGTAGAGCCACTTTTTTTGTTGTTAGCGATGTCTACGGCGGGCTACGCCTACGCGCTGACAGCTAAAAACTTTTACAATGGCTATGATTGCCTTGAATATTATGCCAATTGCTTATATATCAAAGGGTCTAAGAGTGGATGAAATTGTAAAATCACCGCATAAACCAGATTTTCCACCAGAGAAAATCACTCTGTTGGAAACAATTGCTGCCAATTTACCAGGAATGATTTTCCAAATTCTGCAACGGCAGGATGGTTCTGTATTTATCCCTTATATTAGTTCTGGTTGTAAATACTTGTATGAATTAGAACCAGAGGCTGTACAGGCAGACTTTCAGGTGTTATACAAACTGATTCATCCACAAGATATAAAAGCTTTTACAGAATCTATTGCTGTTTGTCGCACGACTCTTGCACCTTGGCATTGGGAAGGTCGGATTGTTACGCCTAGTGGCAAACTTAAATGGATTCAAGGTACTTTACAACCCGAATTACAAGCAGCAGGTGATTTTCTTTGGCATGGCTTGGTTATAGATATTACAAACCGAAAACAAGCCGAAGAAAAATTGCAAGAAAGTGAGGCACGGTATAAAGCAATTTTGGATGCTATCCCCGATTTGATGTTTCGCATCAGCCGCGATGGCGAATATCTAGATTTGAAAAGTGAGGGCGCAAATATCACTCTTTCGAGAGAAGAAATAGTTGGAAAAAATTTGCAAGAGTTATTGCCGAGTGATGTTGCGGCGATTAGCCAAGTAGCGATCGCTAAAACTTTAGATTCTGGAATTTTGCAAAGTTGTGAATATCAACTACCAACATATTTGGGAATCAGAGATTATGAGGCGCGGTTGGTAGTGAGTGGCGCAGATGAGGTACTAGCAATTGTCCGAGATATCACAGATCGTAAACAAGGGGAAGTCGCCTTACAAAATCTTGCTCAAAAATTTGCGAAAGCTTTTAGTTGTAGCCCCGATTCAATTACGATTAGCACGCTGCAAGATGGACGCTTTATCGAAGTTAACGACAGTTTTGTGAATCTTTCAGGTTATGGGCGAGATGAGGCAATTGGTAAAACTTCTTTTGAATTAAATCTTTGGGTAGACGATCGCGATCGCTTAAACTTAGTGCAAGAGTTGCAAAGCACGGGAGTCGCTCGTAACTTGGAAATTGAATTTCGGCAAAAATCTGGTGAGCTAATTACAACCCTGCTGTCAGCCGAAGTCATTGATTTGGATGGTGTTCCTGCCATTTTAGCAGTGCATCACGACATTACAGAACGCAAACAAGTAGAAGCACAATTACGCCTTTGTGCCCAACGCGATCGCTTGTTGGCAGAAACCTTGGTGCGAATTCGGTCTTCGCTTAACTTAGAGGAAATTCTTCAAACCACCGTGACAGAAGTTAGGCAATTTCTCCAAGCAGATCGAGTTTTTATTGGTTTAAATAATGCTAATTTAGGAGTCAGAACTCTTGCTGAATCAGTAGATCCCAAATATCCATCAGTCTCAGGTTGGTCTACTAATGATGAAGCTTATTTACAAGAATTACGAAATTTACTAAAAGATAATCTTGTGCGTGTCGTTGAAGACGTAACGCAAATGACAGTATCTCCTAAAGTCAAAACGCATTTTCAAAAATTCCAAACCAGGGCGACTTTAACTGTACCAATTATGCTAGGTAATGAATTATTTGGTGCATTAATTGCCAATCAATGCTCAGGGCCGCGTGATTGGCAGTCAATAGAAATTGATTTGTTACAGCAGATGTCACAACAGGTAGCGATCGCGATTCAACAAAGCCAGATATGCCAAAAGCTAGCAGAACTCAACACTAATTTAGAACACCAAGTTCAAGAACGGACAGCACAGTTGCAGCAGAAAATGCAAGAAGTTGAAAATTTGCATCGTGTCAAAGATGTAGTTTTGCATACAGTTGCCCACGATTTACGAACTTCCGTGATGGGTAACTTGATGGTATTAAAGAATTTGTTAAATCAGGGAGTGGGGAGTGGAGACTGGGGGCTAGGGACTGGGAATCAAGGACAAGGGAGAATTATTGAAAAAGTCTCTTCCCAATTCCCAATGCCCAATCCCCAATGCCCAATCCCCAATGCCCATTACCCCTTATCCCCTTCAGGGGCCCCACCTTCCCCAATTCCAATATCTCGCTCAATCATCGAGCGAATGATTCAGGGCAACGATCGCCAACTGACAATGATTAACTCATTGCTAGAAATTAATTCTTGTGAAAAACAGGGTATTGAGATCAAACTCGAACCTGTGCAACTGAGTAGCCTACTGGGCGAATGTTCCTCCCAGTTGGAACCCATGCTGACACAAAATCAAGCGACTTTGAAGAACTTGGTTCGGGCAGACTTACCGTTAGTAATGGCAGATGGGACTCGATTGCAGAAAGTTTTGGTAAATTTGATCGCACATAGCTTGCACAATAATCCGCCAGGGTTAAATTTTACTCTGAGTGCCATCGTTGAGGGGGGAATGATTCGCATTCAGATTCAAGATGACGGTGTGGGAATGAGTAAAGTAGAGTGCGATCGCCTCTTCGATCTCCATGTCCGCGATCCTCAAGATTGTTGTTCTACAAGCATTGGCTTAAAAATGTATCTTTGTCGGAAAGTTCTTAAAGCGCATGGCGGCGAAATCGGGGTTATGAGTAACCGCAAGCGTGGGTTAACTTTCTGGTTTACACTACCTCTGTTCACTTCATCCGCAACAAATCGCCCTTGAAGAAGAATTCAGAAGTCAGAACAAGAAAGTGGGGGATTCAGACCCGCCACTTTCTTGTTGACCGTGCCAATTTTAGATTTTAGATTTGGGATTTTGGATTGGGGTTTTTCGGTTCAAGCCCCGCCCCTTGTGGGCGGAACAAATCTAAAATCGTTAATCTAAAATCCCCAAGCCCCGACCCTTGTGGGCGGGGTTAATCCACGCATACGCTCTCTACGAGACGCTCTTGCTAGCTTGCAACTCTTACAGAGTAAGCGGACTCGCTAACGCTTCGCTATCGTAAATCTAAAATCCAAAATCGTTTGACCACTAAATCAAAGATTTAGTGGGGGTCTTAAACCCATTCAGGACTTACGCAAGATATGCCTGAAAACCTGATTATTGCGTAGCGGTAATTCATGAATTACCGCTACTTTCGTTATGTTTTGCGTAAGTCCTACCATTTATATTATGTCCGCTTGATTACTTATTAAACCCGAAGAATCCCACCCCGCCAAAGCGACGCTTTGTCTCCCCTCCCCGCTTGCGGGGAGGGGATTAAGGGGAGCCAGTGCGGTCTTCTCCCAAGGGGAGACGCCAAGGGCGATAGCGCCGGCGGCAAGCGAGTCATCGAGCGTCTGGGGTCTCCCCAAGTGGAGCATCTGGCGTGTGGGGTGCAATGACTGTGGAAATCATAACTAATTATGCGGACATAATATTATTCATCCGCCAGTCGCACAGAATTCAATTCTGAATTCTGGCTCCTGACTCCTGAATTCTGTTTTGATAAATTACCAAAAAATGAGAGGGTGTTATTTATGGCAATGTTGAGTAAAGGAAACACCCTCAAGGTATGGGCAAAGTTGCTCGGATGCTAATGGCTACTCCATTTACAACAGTGCAAAGCTGGTGGAGAAAAACCTTTTCTGCACCAACAACAGATGAAATCACCACTCTTTACAGAGCTTGGCGTAATCGTTTCTTGTGGCAGAGATTACGTTTATGGTTATGGCTGGCGCTGATTTGTCTATTGTCTTTTACTTTGCGAGACATTTACAGCCTGTTTTTTCCTTTTGCAGAGTTGCAGCAACTGCCAGAAGTACTGAGAACTCAGCGCTTGGTAATTAATGTTGCAATGCTTGCGAGTATAATTATTTGCTTTGCCTTACATAAAACTAAATTAGGTCGTCATCGTCCAGATTTATTATTTTTGGGGTCTTCTTGGTCAATTAGTTTAGCATCACAGTTGTTTGCAACTCTTAGTGGTTTTGCGCTACCCGATACCATTGGTTGGTCGCTGTTGTTTTTGAGCCAAGCTGTGTTGATGCCTGTTTGCTGGATTCTTCACTTGCTGACTCAACTGAGTGTGCTGATTTACTATTTTGGTGTGAATACAGCACTTGGGCTAAATACACCAGTCCCCAATCACCCAGGAATATATGATGTAACGTTCATTTTATACATTTTCTGGTTTTGTACTATATGTGACATTGGTGTTTATCTGTACGATCGCCTGCAACGTTCTGAATTTTTCGCTCGTCAAGAACTGGAATCTGCCTACCAAAAACTCAAGGTTGCCGAAGTTAAATATCGCAGCATTTTTGAAAACGCCGTTGAAGGGATTTTTCAAAGCAGTCCTGATGGACATTACATTACAGCAAATCCTGCTTTAGCGAGGATTTATGGCTACTCCTTACCGCAGGAAGTGACAGCAAACTTCACTGATATTGAACAATTGTACGTCGATCCGAACCGTCGGGCAGAATTTGTGCGCCTGATGGAAAAGTATGGCAGTGTTTCCGAGTTCGAGTCCCAAATTTATCGCCAAGATGGGAGTATTGTCTGGATTTCAGAAAAAGCCTACGCAGTCCGTGACGAACATGGACAACTGCTTTACTACGAAGGTTTAATTGAAGACATTACCCAGCGCAAGCAAACTGAAGAAGAACTACGAGTATTTTTCCATGCAGTTTCCCACGACTTACGCAACCCAGTACTAGGTACTTTAATGGTACTGAAGAATTTGCTTGCCCGTTCAAAGGAAAATATTGCGATTTCCCGCTCAATTTTAGAGCGGATGATTCAAAGTAGCGATCGCCAACTGAACTTAATTAATTCATTGATGGAAGCTCATCTCAGCGAGGTGCAAGGTGTTGTTTTACAACGTCAAACCGTACAATTACTGACAGTTGTCGAAGCTGCGATCGCTGATTTAGAGCCATTACTAGTACAAAATCAAGCCAAGCTGACAAATTTGGTATCCGCAGATTTGCCATTAGTGAATGCCGATCCCACGCAACTATGGCGAGTTTTTTCTAACTTAATCGTCAACGCTCTCAAACATAATCCCCCGGAATTGCTTTTAACAATCAATGCTACCCGTAAGGATGAGATGATTTATTGTACTGTTAGTGATGATGGTGTAGGAATTAGTCAACAACAAAGCGATCGGCTTTTTGACCTTTACTTTCGGGGTAGAAGTATCGGCAATTCTGTAAGTTTAGGATTAGGATTGTATCTGTGTAAGCAAATTATCCATGCTCACGGCGGCGAAATCGGTGTAAACAGTGAATTGGGTGCAGGGGCAACATTTTGGTTTACATTGCCTATTAGCTGACTAGGAGGTATTTGTTTGTCAAAACAGAATACATGCGTCAGTCGCCAGAATGGGCTAAACGCCTCGCTACCGCTAACAGAATGAATTTTGAACGAAAAAGCGGATAGCGCAGCGTTAGCGAGTAATCGAGCGTCTGAATCAGGGGGCAATTTTCACGTCCACAAACATTGCACTGGATAAGCCGCAAACGTGCTATCACGACTGACGATTATCAGGGCATGGTGCATTGCTTGGGCAATCAGAATGCGATCAAACGGATTACGGTGATGGAGTGGCAACGCCAGATAATATTCTAAATCTGCAACACTAATGGGCAGAATATCAATGTCAAGCTCGTGCAAAAGTGTGGTTAGAGCTTGCAAGGAATAATCAAGTTCCAGCTTTCCTAATCCAATTTTGATGGATATCTCCCAAAGGCTAGCGATGCTGAAGCACAACTTGGTATCAGGGGATTCAATTATACTTCGAGCGCGATCGCTCAAGTTTGTGTCTCCTTTAATTAGCCACAGGACTGTATGTGTATCTACTAGAAAACCCATCACATATAGTCTTCGAGGTCATCAAGGGGCGCATCAAAGTCATCAGACATCCGAACTTTGCCTTGCCAAATCCCAAAAGCTTGCTGGCGGTTGGGGGGAGTTGCTGACAGCAGATTGCTCTGTGCCTGCTGTTGCAGCAGAGATTCGATGTAATCAAGAACATCCTGTTGGAGCGATTCAGGCAGTTGTTGGAGGTGTTCGAGGATAGTGGTTTCAAGCATCAGATCGCCTCCTATCTGGATCAAATCGCCTCTATAGGCATCTCAAATTTTAGCAATATTTTCGCAGCGTAGGCGTAGCCCGTCGCAGGCGTCGCATACTAGTTTCTCTTGAGAGCATCGCGTTTGTTGAGTGAATAATGGTTGTGCGATCGCCGTAAGGCAGATCCTTAAGAGACTGGACGTAAAAATTAGCAACTTTTTACTAATCATATCATGTCCGGGTAATTAGTTACGATTAAACTCCAAGCTGCATGATTTTTGTATGGTGCGATCGCATGATGGTGCATCCCATTTTGCAGATAACTGTGTATGCGATTTTTCCGATATGTGCAATATTTTGTTTTAACAACTTCGACTCAAAATTAATTGTCCATTGGGTAATCGATACAATCCTTGCGGTTCAATAATCGGGTCGCCTTTTTTCCAAGGACGTGGTGTTGGCTCTACACTACGTACATCACCAGTTGTGTAGGCTGAAGTTAACACATCTCCTGGAGTATAGCGTAAAGCACCAGAACCTGTAATGGTAAAAGAGTTTTCTTGTCGCTTGGTGGCGCGTGAAATGCAGCTATTGGCAATGAGTGCATTAGTATCGATAACGTTTGGTGATAATCCGGTGAAGCTATTTTGAATAGAACTGTTATCGGGTGTATTGATATTTGTTACACCAGAAACGCCTAATTCCGAACTGGCGGTAATATCACTTTTTTCGGTTAGTTTTGGACGTGACTCGATACCGAAGATACCTTGCGAGTTGATTTGAATGTTTCCACCACTTCCCGTAAAGGCGTTGGCTGTGATGTCGCTATTTTCACCAGGGACGGCGACGATAAATCTTGAGTTGAGATTGATGTTACCGCCATCGCCACCTAGTTTTTCTGTACCTGCGCTGGTGGAAATTTGAGCACCATGACGGAGTAAGAGGAAGTCGCTGTTGGCGTTGATATTACCACCGTTACCGGATGCAGATTCGGCGTTGAGTTTACCTTGATTGTCTAAGGTAATTTTGGGTGAGTTGATTTCGATGTCGCCTGTGATTCCTGAACCTGTGGAACTGACAAATAAGCCACTGTTAGCGCCGATATTTGCTACGTTGTCAGGAAAATTAGCAATGCGATCGCTATAATTAGAGTCACTACCGCTAATTATTAGCTTCTCATCAGCGTTGACAGTAATTTTACCTGCACGTCCATTGCTTGAGCTAATGGTGGTGAGTTGTCCGCCGTTGAGTGCTTCAAAAACATTTGCATTTACCGTAATATCGCCACCCTTTTGATTATTTCTAGTGCGTGCATCCAGTAAAGCGCCATCTGACACGCGAAAGATATTGGTGTTTACGTTAATATCGCCACCTTTGCCTTGAGAATTAGAATAAGTAAATGTGAATAAAGCACTAGATAATCCTGTCTCTTGATTGGTTCCAGAAACAGTTACTGTATCTTTTGCATTGATGCGAATATTCCCCGCATTTCCCTGTCCAAAAGTTGAGGCAACAAGTTGAGCGCCATCACTTAGAGACAAGTCACTAGAATCGATAAAAATGTTACCCCCATTCCCAACTGTTCCTGTGTCCACCAAGCTGAAAATCGCACTGAGAAAATCGTTTTTCTCCCCAGCAATATCAACAGCACCTGTTACTTTAACATTGACATTCCCCGCGTCTCCTCTTCCTGCTGGCTGGGTAGCAGATGCAGCACGAGTAATAGTTATCAGTTGAGCGCCATCAGTCAGTGATAAGGTTGCAGCATTGATGTCGATATTGCCTCCTTTACCTACGCCTCCTGCTTCGACTGCACTGAGGATGTAAGCGTTACCTGCAAGAAAAACAGCATTTTTTGCATCCACTGTCACATTGCCTGCATTTCCTTGTCCATAAGTTGAGGCATTAAGTAGAGCGCCATCACTTAGAGACAAGTCACTAGAATCGATAAAAATGTTACCCCCATTCCCAACTGTTCCTGTGTCCACTGAGCTGAAAATTGCACTGGAAAAACCGTTTTTCTTCCCAGCAATATCAATAGTACCTGTTACCAAAACATTGACATTCCCCGCATCCCCTCTTCCTGCTGGTTGAGTAGCAGATGCACCACGAGTAATGGTTAGCAGTTGAGCGCCATCAGTGAGTGACAGTGTTGCTGCATTGATGTCGATATTGCCTCCTTTACCTACGCCTCCTGCTTCGACTGCACTGAAGATGTCACCACCTGCAAGAAAAACAGCATTTTTTGCACCCACTGTCACATTCCCTGCATTCCCCTGTCCATAAGTTGAGGCTTCAATTTGAGCGCCATCACTTAGAGAGAATGAGCCAGAATCGATGGTAATGTTACCCCCATTGCCAACAGTCCCCGTTCCCACAATGCTGCGAATCCCACTGTGAAAATTGTTTTTCTCCCCAGCAATATCAACAGCACCTGTTACCAAAACACTGACATTCCCCGCATTTCCCTGTCCATAAGTTGAGGCAACAAGTTCAGCGCCGTCACTTAGAGAGAATGAGCCAGAATCGATAAAAATGTTACCCCCATTTCCAACAGTCCCCGTCTCCACATTGCTGCGAATCCCACTGGGAAAATCGTTTTTCTCCCCAGCAATATCAACAGCGCCTGTTACTAAAACATTGACATTACCCGCATCTCCTTTTCCTGCTGGTTGGGTAGCAGATGCTTCACGAGTAGCAGTTAGCAGTTGAGCGCCATCAGTGAGTGACAGGGTTGTAGCATTGATGTCGATATTGCCTCCTTTACCTACGCCTCCTGCTTCTACCGTGCTGAAAATGTCGCCACTCACAAGGTCAACAGCATTTTTTGCATCCACTGTCACATTCCCCGCATTCCCCTGTCCATAAGTTGAAGCTTCAAGTTGAGCGCCATTGGTCAGAGAAACTTTCTCAGATGTGATAGTAATATCTCCTCCAGAGCGTTTCTTTGTAAATTCCAGTGAAGGTATTGCAAAGGGTCTGACAGCGCTATATGCTCCACTAGAGACATTATTACTTCCTATTCCATCGAAGGAAATTGTATTTCCGGCTTCAATGGTGATATTTCCTGCATTACCTTGCCCAAAGGTTACAGCGTGTATTATAGAACCATTGCTGACAAAAACAGAGTCATCAGCATTAATTTGAATATTTCCGGCGCTACCTTTTCCAAGAGTGCTTGTAGCTATTTGAGCACCATTAGCAAGGGAAAGCGATCGCGCTCTAATATTTATATTAGCCCCATTTCCTATACCTAAAGGACCAACAGCACTAAGTACTCCACTGTTAGTTCCTGAAAATGAAACTTTGTCTTTTGCCAAGATAATGACATTTCCTGCATCCCCTTGTGCGTTTGAAGCAGAACCTATCTGGGCATTGCCGATAACGTTAAGAGAGCCTGTGTTGATGATTACATCTCCTAAAGTTCCAGAACCTTGCGACAATATATTTGATATTTGGCTAGAAGTATCTGTAGAGCTTGTACCATCAATTGTCACTGTGTCTGTAGCATTAATTGCAATATTTCCTGCCTTACTGTCAACCTCACCGGATACTACCCCAGCAGTGAGTCTACTAACTTCCGAAATATTTAGGTTTCGAGCATTTACAGCAATACTACCGCCACCTCCAGCAGCTACATTTACGTAAGCACCGTTGGTAAGTGAAATATCCCCCCGTCCAACTCCACTGGGAAAACTCAAACTCAAACTATTGCCACTTCCCTGAATACCAATACTTCCCGCTTCCACTAACCCCCCTAATTCAACTCTCCCGCCATAAGCATTTAACTGGCCACCATCCATGCTGACATTACCGCCCACTAGCAGCAAACTTTTACCATCAGGTACTCGTAAACCAGATGCATTAAAACCTGCTGGGTCTGTTCCGGCTCGTGCAATTGAGTTATTTTGAATCACTGCACCTTGATTAATCTGATTAAAGAACAACGCCGAAGGATTTACCGTCAACAATGGTGGTGCTTGAGGATTGGTGGCACTGAAAATACCTTGATTCCCAAATTGCACTCCATTGGCTGTTGTCCCAACAAAACTCCCCTGCACATCTAACCGCGCATTCTGCCCAAATAAAATTCCATTGGGATTAATCAAAAACAAATTTGCTGCACCATCAACTCCCAATGTCCCGAAAATATTTGATGCATTTCTACCTGTTACCCGCGTCAATATATTTTCTATTCCAGTGGGGTTAGCAAAATAGACTCGTTGCCCATTTTCGATATTAAACTCGCTGAAACTATGAAAAAGATTGCTGCCGCGTATTGCACCACCATCAATTTTGTCGCCCAGTATGCCATTAATTATCAAATTTTGATTGAGTCGAGAAGCTTCTGCACCCAGAGTATTATCGGGTGTGATTTGTGCCTGGGCTGGCGAAGCTTGGCTGAATGCAGTGGATATTAGGCATAAACAAAGAAGACTTTTAATACTGGCTTTTTGAGGATGATGTGCTTGATTCATAAATAATTTACCTTGGATAAATTCAAATAAAATCCACAATCAGGTAAACGACTAGGTAATGCATTCACCTATAGTTGCATGATTTTTGTATCGGATAATTGCATGATTGTGTGTCCCATTTTGCAGAAAACTGTGTATGCGATTTTTCCGATATGTGCAATATTTCGTTTTAACAACTTCGACTCAAGATTAATTGCCCGTTGGGTAATTGATACAATCCTTGTGGTTCAATTATTGGGTCGCCTTTTTTCCAAGGACGTGGTGTTGGCTCTACACTACGTACATCACCAGTTGTGTAGGCTGAAGTTAACACACCTCCTGGAGTATAGCGTAAAGCACCAGAACCTGTAATCGTAAAAGAGTTTTCTTGTCGCTTGGTGCCGCGTGAAATGCAGCTATTGGCAATGAGTGCGTTGGTATCAATCGCGTTTTGTGGTAATTCGGTGAGGCTATTTTGGATAGAACTGGTATCTGGTACATTAATTTTAATTACACCGGAAACGCCTAATTCCGAACTTGCGGTAATATCACTTTTTTGGGTTAGTTTTGGACGTGATTCGATACCGAAAATACCTTGCGAGTTGATTTGGATATTTCCACCAGTTCCAGTGAAGGCGTTAGCGCTGATATCGCTATTTTCTTTGGGAACTGCAAGGATAAATTTTGAGTTGATATTGATGTTACCGCCATTGCCACCTTTTTCGGCTGTACCTGCGTTAGTGGAGATTTGGCTATCATTGCGTAAGAGTAAGTATCGGGCAAGGTTTACGTTGATGTTACCGCCATCGGTTGAGGCTGCTTGAGCCGTTATTTGACTTTTATTGAGACCTAAAGTGTCAGCTTTGATGTTAATATCGCCTGCAATCCCTTCACCTAAACTACTAGAACTGATTGTTACACCATCTGTTACAAAAACATTTCCCGCTTGAATGTTAATATCCCCACCACGTCCAATTGCACCAGCACCAAGTCTGGTATTTATAAAACTATCCTTAGATATTGTCAATGCATCACTCGCATTAATATTTACAGTACCACCAATACCTTTACCAAGGTTGCTGGCAATTACTCCAGCGCCATTGTTGAGAAAGAATGACCCAGCCATAATATTGATTTTTCCACTATTCCCCTGTCCCCTATTGCTGGTAGTTACTCCAGCGCCATTGGTGAAAGAAACCAATGGCGCAAAGATTTGAATATCGCTACCATTGCCCCCAGCCCCTGATTCTACATCGGTGAATATCCCACTGTTTTTACCTGTAAAAGAAATGCTTTCCTGAGCTTTGACAGACACGAGTCCCGCATTTCCCTGACCCCCAGAATAGAAACCTGCTTGCAGTTGCGCCCTATCAGTTAAGGAAACTGTTCTCGCTGAAAGATCAATATTACCAACATTGCCTAAGGCTTGCTGTCCTTCAAGACTGCCAATATTGCTGGCAATCAAACTATTATTATTGGCGGAGATATTGTCTTGAGCTTGTACCAGTATATTACCTGCATTCCCCTGTCCAGTATTGCTGGTAGTTACTACAGCATTGTTGAGAAAGAATGACCCAGCTGTAATAGTGATTTTTCCACTACTCCCCTGTCCTGCATTGCTGGTAGTTACTCCAACGCCATTAGTAAAAGAAACCAATGGTGCAGAGATTTGGATATTGCTACCATTGCCCACAGCCCCTGATTCTACATCGGCAAATATCCCACTGTTTTTACCTGTAAAAGAAATGCTTTCCTGAGCTTTTACAGACACGAGTCCCGCATTTCCCTGACCCCCGGAATAGAAACCTGCTTGCAGTTGCGCCCCATCAGTTAAGGAAACTGTTCTCGCTGAAAGATCAATATTACCAACATTACCCAAGGCTTGCTGTCTTTGAGGACTGCCAATATTGCTGAGAATAAAACTATTATTGGCAGAGATATTATCTTGAGCCTGTAGCAGTATGTTACCTGCATTCCCCTGTCCAGAATTTGAGGCTTCAAGTTTAGCGCCATGAGTGAGTGAGAGTGAAGCTGCACTGATATCGATATTGCCACCATTACCCACACTTTCCCCTTCCACTGTGCTGAAGATAGCAGTATTTGCAAGGGAAACAGCATTTTTTGCACGTACTGTCACATTCCCTGCATTTCCCTGTCCAAAAGTTGAGGCAGAAAGTGCAGCACCATCTTGTAATGAGAATGAACCAGAACCTATAGTAATGTTACCCCCATTCCCTTTTGCTCCTGAGAGTACAAAATTTTCAATCCCGCTTCCAAAACCTGCAACTTTGATGTCTCCCGTAGCATTGAGGGAAATATCTCCTGCAACAGTTTCAGGTGTCCCTAAACCCGCCCCAATACCAGCAGAAAGGAAACTTCCGCCTAATATATCTAAATTTCGAGCATTAATTGCAATATTACCGCCTCCACCACCTCGCACATACACAAACGCTTGATTGGTAAGGGATACATCCGCTCGTGTCACATTCTCAGGGAACTTCAAGTTAAGATTATTGCTATCTACACCCAACGCTACAGTTCCTGCTTCTGCTAACCCTCCTAAGTCAATCTTCCCACCAGGAGCAAACAATACTCCACGATCTAGATTGATATTACCGCCAACCAAAGCCAAACTTCTACCAAGAGGAACTAGTAAAACACCGTTATTTTGAATTACTGCATTTTTATTAATCTGATTAAATAACAATGCCGAAGGATTCACCGTTAGCAATGGCGGTGCTTGTGCATTTGTCGCGCTAAAAACCCCCTGATTGCCAAACTGAATTGCATTCGCTGTTGTCGCTACAAACGAACCCTGCACATCCAAGGTGGCATATTTACCAAATACAATACCATTGGGATTAATTAAAAATAAATTAGGATTGGATGTGACACCAGTATGATTGAAAATACCTAAAATTCCAAAAATCTCCGAGCGATTCTGACCTGTAACGCGAGCTAGAATATTTTGAATGTCATTGCTAGGGTTTTGGAAATAAACGCCTCGAAGTTCGCCAACATTAAACTCTTGAAAGCTATGAAATAAGTTTACTTTGCGAATCGCCCCACCGTTAATTACATCAATCGGAAAACCAACATTATCAAAAGGTACAACAACAGAACTTTCAGCGCCAAGACTATTATCGGGGATGATTTTACTCTCAGCCAAAACAGGTTTTTCAGAAAGTGCAATACCTACAGTAAGCTCCGCTAACACACTTACACAGCCGCTCAATGCCACTATATTTAAGCAGCAAACTAAGGTATCTTTCCACGATACTTGAAAGTCCTTGAATAATTTCATTTTCCAGATTCAGAGGGTATTAATACTTGTATAGTCATCTGATCGTATCAGTAGAAGACTTTATACTATACATGAGTGAGATTAAGTTTGCTTAAGAAACTGTCAATTTCAAATATGTGGCTATAATGCATCTAAAATGCATCAAACACCCGTATAACTTGTTAGTTTGAGGTTAAAATAACTAAGTCTAATCCAAGATTAAGTATTTTAAGTTTTATCTATGTAGCTTGCACTTTCAGTCACTAAAGGCAAGATAAATTGCATAAAACTGCACACTTTCCAAAAGCTCAGTTTTCGATGCCTATTTCTGGTAAGTTAAAAATAAAAGTCATATAAGTATTTCCTTTATCAATTGATTCGGAATAACTGGCGATCGCAAAAACCATTTGTATAAAAAATAACTTATTTAAACCGAATACTGTATCCAGATGTTGCTGAATTAAAATATGAAATCCCCAAAGAAATATCTCAAACTCTTACTCTCTGCACCTTTACGACCACCAAAATTTAGAACAGCAGATTTTGTCGCTGGAATTTCTCTTTATGCAAGGCTAATTCATCTCTTTACTCAGCAATCCCAAAAACTAAATCGCCATCGATTAATTAAAGTATTATTTTTGGCAAGTCTCGGAATTTGTTTATTGTTTGGACAAGTTGTATCTGCACAAACTCCAAATGTCACTGCACTAGTTGAACAAGGAATTAAAGACTATCATGCAGGAGATTTTGTTAATGCCATAAAAAATTGGCGAGAGGCATTAAATCAAGATAAAAATAATCCGTCAGTTACAGCAGTTGTGAATGAAAATTTGGCGCGTGCTTACCAAAAAATAGGAGAAAACAAAGCAGCGATCGCATCGTTATCGGCAGCAATTAATGACTATAATACGGTGAATAATATCCAGCAAGTCGGACGTATGAAGTCAGAACTTGCCCAAGTTTATAGCAATTTGGGACAACCTCGTAAAGCGATCGCGCTTTTATGTGGCAAACTAATAGATAAGTCGGAAAGTTCCGAAAATCAACCAAGTCAAGAAAAATGCACTCCAGAAAGTGCTGAACAAATCGCTACCAAATACAACGACAAACGCGGTCATGTTGCGGCTTTGGGTATTCTTGGTGAAGCATATCGCTTAATCGGAAGTTACGACCAAGCAATTAAGCATTTAGACATAGCGCAACAACTTGCTCCCGAATCTAAATTTTTGGTGTTTAATAGTTTGGGTAATGCTTATAAAAGTCGCGGTCAATTGCGAGAGTTACAAGCGGATTCGGCAAAGAAGGCTAGTATTTTTAGTAAAGAAAAAGAATTTACTCAAAGTTCACAAGAAGACTATGACAGAGCTTATCAATATTTTCAAGATAGTATAAAATTAGCCCGTAACGAAAAACAACCTTTAGCAGAGATGCGGGGATTATTAAATTTCATTCAGTTGGCTTCCCAGACAAATAAGAGCAAATTTATTAATGATGAAGAGTTTAACAAAGCCCTTAAGGATGCTTTAAAAGTTCTCGAAGGTTTGCCCGATTCTGCCACAAAAGTCTATGGCGCAATTGATTTAGCATACTTGCAACGCGATGCTCAAGGAACTTCACCCTTTACCTACTGTCCGACTCAGCTGATTTTATCTGGGGATAATGAAGCATTGAATTTGCTCGAAAGTTCAGTATTAACGAGTCAAAAATTACAAGATAATCGCCTAATTTCTTATTCTAATGGTGCTTTGGGCCATTTCTGGGAATGTAGCCCAGATAATGAAAAAGCATTAAAAAATCAGAAGGCATTAAAATATACCCAAGCTGCTATCATCGCAGCAGACAGCAAGTTGAGTGCAAAAGATAGCTTGTATTTGTGGGAGTGGCAAGCTGGAAGGATTTTAGATGAGCAGAAGCGAAAAGAAGAAGCGATCGCATCTTATCAACGAGCATTTGATACCTTAGAAGATATCCGCCAGGATATTTTGACTGCCGAACGAGATGTACAGTTTGACTTCCGCGATGTCGTTCGACCATTATACCGGACATTGGCACAGTCGCGGCTCGATTTGCTAGGAGTTGGGGCAATTGCAGACGAAGGACGTGCGAAGGAACTATCAAAAGTAGTTAACACCATCGATGCTCTGAAACTCGCAGAATTACAGAATTATTTTGGCAATGATTGCATTTTGAGTGGGTTGAATCCCAAACAGGTGGGCGAACTCCTTGAAGATAATAGTGTAGCTTTTAAGAAGACTGGGTTTTTGAGTTCAATAATTTTAAATGGCAAAACCGGGATATTATTGCAATTACCCAATCAAGCAACTAAATTTAAGTGGATTGAAGACCCCAATCAACAAGGTGACAAAGTAGTTAGCAGTGAAACCCTACAGAAAAAAATTGCCGAGTTTCGCACGGGACTAGTTAAAAGAGAAGAAATTAACTACGATACAACAATTGCATCACAGCTTTATGATTGGATGATTCGCCCTTTTGCTGAAGATATCAAACCAGAGAAAGTCAAAACTCTGGTATTTATTCAGGATGGCTTCTTGCGTAGCGTTCCAATGGCGGCACTTTATGACAGCAAACAACAAAAGTATTTAGTCGAAACTTATGCAGTTGCGACAACTCCCAGTTTACGACTTACTACACCTAAACTACGCGATCGCAGTACGCAAAGAGCGTTAATTTTGGGTTTGACAAAAGAAGCCACCATCGACGGCAAGACTTTTGAACAGCTTTTTGCAGTTCCCGATGAAGTCAGGGCAGTTGAAAGTATATTCCCCAATCATACCCCCCTGATTGACGATAATTTTCTTCCCGAAAGTTTTCAAGACAAACTTGATAAAACCACATATCCCATTGTTCACATAGCTAGTCACGCTCAATTTGGGATTATTCCTGAAGACACCTTCATTGTCACAGGGAAAAACCAAAAACTTACCATTAGCCAATTAGAAAACTCACTGCGAAACCTCAACAGCAAATCAGATGGCGTCGAACTACTCATGCTAACTGCCTGTGAAACCGCAGTTGGCGATGACCGTGCCACACTAGGATTAGCTGGAGTTGCATTGCAAGTTGGGGTTAAAAGTGCGATCGCATCTTTGTGGAGTGTCACCGATCAATCGACATCCGAACTAGTGAAAACATTTTACGCCAACTATCGCAACACTGGCATGAGTATTGCAGAGGCTTTACAAACGGCTCAAATCAGAATGATTCATGCTAAGAAATTACCGCCATCTGAAGGTGTCAATATTATGTACGATCATCCTGCATATTGGGCACCAATGGTTGCGATCGGTAATTGGCTTTGAAAAAGATCCGCAGTGCCGCAAGGCGGAAGTCAAAAGTCAAAATGAATACAGCATAAGCGTTTTATTGATTTGGAATGGGTGGTTTATTTACGCCGCAGTGTACTAGTAGTTTGCCAAAGGAACTTGACTCGGTAAAGGGGAAAGGTGTTTATATCCCAATACTTCTCGGATAAGGGTTGAGTCGTCCTAAATTCAGATCCCCCCGCCTACGGCGACCCCCTTAAAAAGGGGGTAAAAGAGGGTTAGAAGCCCCCCTTTTTAAGGGGGGTTGGGGGGATCTGCAACGACTAATTGCGCTAACCGAGAAGTATTGGTTTATATCCCTTAGTTGCACAAAATTCATTCTGTTAGCGGTAGCGGGGCGTTTAGCCCATTCTGGCGACTGACGCCTTTATTCTATTTCGATAAATTACCATAGGGACGCATAACTATGCGTCCCTAAAGCAAATTGCTGTAACCTGTTTAGAAAGTGAAAGTTGTTCTCAGCGTACCGATAATTGCATCATCGTTATTGCTGTTTTGACCAGGAGAGGTCAACCAGATTACACCAGGGGTAATTGAGATGTTATCTGACACGCGATACTTGTAAAAGCCTTCAAAGTGATAAGGTATATCATTACCAGTACCAGCAAAAGCTCCTCCTCGGTTACGGGCATAAGGTTCTGCACCAGCAAAAATCCCTAAAACGTTACCCTTTTTACCAAAGTCAGGTAAGGCTACCCCAAGACCGTAGCTCCAAGCTTCATAATCATCATCAGCACCAAAGCCTGTGACATCGTGGTAAGAAATGAAGCCACTGACTGACAGTTTGTCGCTGGGCCTTAAAGCTGCCGATATCCCATAAGAATTACTGGAAGATCCGTTTAAGGTAGTTAGGGTGTTAGCTTGACCAGTACCTACGACGCGGTTAGCACTACCCAAACCACCACCTAGATCAAATAAATTACCACCTCCAGCACCATGATAACCGTGAACGTAGGTAGCACCTATAGATAAGCGATCGCCAATACTAAAGTTCAACTGTCCAAGAGCCGCATAGTTCCCCTCTAACAAACCTTGATTTGCCCCAGGATTATTAGCATTTGATGCCAAGTAGCCTATAGTCAGTGAACTTGGTTTGAAAAAACTACCACCCTTACCAAAGGGTAAAGTCAGTGCCGCACCTGCACCACCACCAATACGATAAATCGGACTTTCAGAAGCAAAGCTAGACAAAGCACCGTTACCACCATCAAAGTCCTCAAAATAAGGGTTGTTAGTGGCAACATAATCGCTATGAATACCTCCGGTGCCAGCAAAGTAAACTTGGGCTGGACCTATGGGTACGTAATACGCCAGCCAGTCGATAATCACACTGTTGTTAGTAGTGCTGCCGATTTGAAATGTTTGTGTGCCTTCAGCAGTATCGATCCCAACACCATTATTCCCTACTTGTGTAAAGGCTAGTGCATTCCCGGCTGCAAGACGGGTGTGTAAAACGTCTTTACCTGTGAAACTGGTTTGCAAGTCTAAACGTACCCTATCTTGGAAGACAGTATTATTCGCATCGCCAGTATTATTGCCAAAAATATCAGTAACGGCAAAAATAGCTTCACCCACCAATTTTGTGGTAGTGGAAAACTGATTAGCTTCTAGTTCAGCAGTTCGTGCTTCTACAGAATCTACTCGACCGCGTAGAGTTGCCAGTTCTGCCGAGAATTCCTCTTGCAAACGCTGGAGAGTTGCCAAATCCTGTTTTGTCACCAAGTCAGCAGTTGCTGTCGCAATCAGTTCATTAACTCGATCTAAACAAGCATTCAAACCGGCGGCAAACTCATAACGAGTCAGTGCCCGATTGCCACGGTAAGTGCTATTGGGGTATCCTGCAATACAACCGTAGCGTTCAACCAAGGATTGCAAAGCTTGGAATGCCCAATCAGTCGGTTGTACATCAGAAAATTGAGAAACTGATGTAACTTGAGACAGTGAATTCTGATTTTTGCCTTCGTTGCTGTAGCGATTAACCTCTTCTAAAACCTTATTTTCATCAGTCTTTTGGGCAACCAATAGTTGATTAACTTTTGGTTGCTCTGCTTGAATGAATATTGAAGCATTAGCAGCTATTGGCTTTGTATCTTCAGAAGAACTTGCTACTTCAGCAGCAGCCATAGCCTTAGCGGAAACCAACACCGTCACTCCCAAAACTACTGGGCTTAGTACCAGAGTTTTCCACAATAGATGAGACATTTTTATTTTCCTTTCCCAAAAAATAACCAAAATCAGTTGGTTCAAGAAAAAGAGAACAAGTAATTATTCTACTTGTTGAAAAATCTTATCAGATTGCTGTTAACTAAGCTATATATCTAAGAAAATTTTTACATATAAAGAATTGTCAAGTTTTGCAGATGGCTTATTTGCCAAAGGTTGAGTTTATAAGGTAATTTTGGTCGATTTTGTGCTATCTATCGACTTTAGCTGCTTGTTTTTAACCCGGATTTGCGGTAGTTGCTTTTTATCTTTAAATTTATTCCTGAATCAAGAAAGTGTATTTATATATGAGGTTTTGATGATAAATTAGTAATTATTGATTATTAATTATTTTGAACCTCCAACCTGCCGAATGTCAGATAAATCAATACCGTTCAGTTAAGCCTAAAATCCTTAGTAAAGACACAAAATTTTACTTCTTATAGCAGTCGAAGCATAGGTTAGGACTATGTTGGTTGCTGAAACCTTTGATAATACTGAGTTTCTACTCAGCACTCAGCACTCAGCACTCAGCACTTTGCTATACTGCTGCGCTAACGCGTCTCTACAGGTTGAAAATCAGTACCAAATATCTTTACCCAAGGGGATTTGGATATAAATGTTAGTGTAAATAATCTTTAATAGTAGCCAGTTTTGTGTTGGGATAGCGACACCAAATACATCTCAATGCTTTATTAAGCCCCTGATTTAGGCAGGTAATTTTTCAAAACTATCGGCAGTTGTTGCTTCTAATCCCAGAATAGAATATACATCTGGTTCAGATGTTCCGTGTATCGTCAGAAGCAGAGCGTCGATTAAGGCTTTGGCTTTAAGCAGCGTTTCCTGAAACTCCATCTCCGGCTCAGAAAGGGCTATAATTCCGCCACCAATACCAATGGAGGTTCGATTGGGAGTCAAAACAGCAGTCCGAATCACAATATTGAAATCGGCTGAACCATTCAAACCCAAAAAGCCGATCGCACCTGAATAGATTCCCCGCGCCTGTTGTTCCAAGCGATCAATAATTTGCATGGTGCGGATTTTGGGCGCACCAGTCATCGAGCCTCCAGGAAATGCAGCCCGCACGCAATCCACCGCTTGCAAGTCTGAACGTAACCGCCCGCGTATCGTTGTCACCAACTGATGTACTGTTGAGTATGTTTCCACATCCATTAATTTTGGTACATGAATGCTACCAACTTCACAGACTCGTCCCAAATCATTGCGTAACAGATCGACAATCATCAGATTTTCAGCTCGGTCTTTTTCGCTGTTGCGTAGCTTCTCACGGAGGACGAAATCGGCTTCAGCGGTTTCCCCTCGTGGTAGGGTTCCCTTAATCGGCTTAGTTTCTACCCAACCTTGGCGATCGATCCGTAGAAACCTTTCTGGAGATGAGCAAGCGATCGCAATTTCACCAAAGCGTAAAAATGCAGAATAAGGAGCCGGATTGATTTTACGTAATGTGCGGTAGAAGGTCAATGGATCGGGGGTGGCATCGGTGTAAAGTTGATTTGTCAGGCAAACTTGATAAGTTTCCCCTTCGTGAATTTCGTCCAAGCATTCCTGAATATCTTGAATATAATTTTGGTAAGTACGACTCAAACAGAACTTAACAGGCTGACAATTTTCTTGAGGTACAAGAGAAAAAACAGGATCTAGAGTTTCGAGTTGTTGTTGGATAGTATCAAACCAAGTTTCTACCTGTTCTGTTTGTCCTTTTTTGATTAATTGCAGCAAATAAAGACACTGTTCTTGATGATCGATCGCAATCATGCGATCGGCAAGTAAGAAAATTGCATCAGGTAATGATGAAGAATGCACCAATGACGATCCACACTCTGCCTTAAGTTCATAGCCAAAATAGCCAACAAATCCGCAGTTAAAATCAAAAGGTAACTCATCAGATTGACAAAATCGGCAGTCTATTTCCCGCTTCAAATACTCAAAAATACTTTCGGTGCGATGAATCACGGTATCTGACTGTGCGATAATCAGTTCTTGCGTTTGGGTATGATATCGCACCAATAAACTGTTTGCTCCGCTGCCATCACCCATAAACGAGAAGCGAGATAGACCAAGTTCTACACGACTGCTATCTAGCCAAAAAGCGTTTGCTGCATCCCCAAACAACTGTACAAATATTTGTTCTGTATTTGGGCAGATATCTAACTTGCGTGTATATAATTCAAACTTCTCTTCCTGTTCTTGGTGGGGTTGATCCATAACAGGAGTAACAGATCCATATCCAATCCAATATTGCTTTTGTGGATTTCTTGACTCTGCCAAGAGGCTTTCAAGCCCCACCCCTTGTGGGTGTCTCCCCCTTCTGCCTCCTGCCTCCTGCCTCCTGCCTCCTGCCTTCTGCCTCTTTGACGATTTCTCTGTAAATTTCAGCGTAATATCTCGAAAGTTTGCTAGTAATTTTTGCCCATATTCTGTACAAATAGACTCTGGATGAAACTGCACGCCCCAAAAAGGTAGATAGCGATGACGCAATCCCATCACCAGTCCTTCTTCAGTCCAAGCAATTTTTTCTAGACACTCAGGTAGTTCATTAGCAACTAACAACGAGTGATAGCGCACCACAGAAAAATTACTAGGAATATCTTGAAATAATTCTGAATTATTATGATAAATTTTACTGAGTCTACCGTGTCGAACTTCCGGTGCATGAATCACTCTTGCACCATGTAGATAGCCAAGTCCTTGATGCCCCAAACAGACTCCCAGCAGGGGCACATCCGTATTCTCAATTATCTGTCGGCAGACTCCAAAATCTTCTGACCTTTCTGGACGACCGGGGCCAGGTGAAATCACAATGTTGTCAAATGCAATTTCTTTCAATTCATCCCAGTTCAGGCGATCGTTATAAATTACTAGAGGTAGTTTACCATTTACCTCGGCAATCATCTGGTAAAGATTAAAGGTATAAGAGTCATAGTTATCAATAATTAATGTTTGCATACATACTTAATTAACGATTGTATAGAACATTTTGGCAATTAGAATAGCACCTAGATAATTTATCTGCTACTTTAAATTTTCGGTTCTATCTTTGTTAATAAGTTATGTTGTCATACACTTTGCAGTTCTTGATTTTGGTTAAACTTGTCCTTACTACCTGTAAAGTATCCTAGCATAAGGTATTTCCAACAAATAAATTATCTAATCTTGTAGGGTGGGCAGTATTGACTCAGCGCTCAGGTCGAAGTCCTCCTCACCCTGAGTATGAGGTGGGTAGACACCCATATCACAAGAGAATTGGGGATATTTTTTTATTTGGAAGTCCCTAAATCTTGAAAGAATATATCTAAGTACAGCTAACCCTGAAGTTCGTAGCGAATTGACTCAAACAAACTTTGCGCTCCTCTGCGCTATACTCTGCGCGACGGCAGTTGCTACAACGGAGGGAACCCACGCAACGCGCTGTCTCCCCTCTGCGTTTAAACTCAAACCCTCAATTGCTCGCGAATTTACGAAACTGTGTACTAAGAGAATCTACCTGGATGAAGAATCATAAAGTTTTGCAGATGGCTTGTTAGCCAAAGGTCTAATTTATATAATAACTTCGCTCAATTTTGTCCCATTTCTAGACTTTATTTTCTTATTTTTAACCCTGATTTGTGGTAAATCCTTTTTATCTTTGTAAAAGTAACAGATTTCTACTAGAGTTGGCCATATTTCTAGAGAACCGTGAAATTGGCTAATAACATCATCGATAATTCTGGAAACATTTTGCTGAAAAAAGTCTGGTTCAAATCCATAAAAGACTCTCGATAAATTCTCAGCAAATAATTGAAGTGATTGCTTGCGTTCTTCATTATCAGTAGAAATTGAAGCTTTGACTACCTGCCTGTGGATAGCAGAGATTTTTTCCAGAATTTCCTCAGAATCTTGTAAAGTGACTTCGCCAGAGTAATCAAACTTGATTCCCAAATCGTCGAGATGATAAACACTGTTTTTAATCTTATTTTTCAGCAAGCTACATATTTCTTCATTAAATAGTTCGCTAGCTAGAGGATTACGCATATAGTTATTTCTAATATGATTTTGAACAGCATCAACGTGTGCAGCTGCAATCTCTTCTTGCTGTATCCAAATCCTGTAGATATAATCCTCAAATCTGAGCCGAGTTGGAAAAAATGGTGGTAAACCTAGTTGATTATCATATCCAGCAACTCCACAATCCATTCTCCAGTTTTTGTTAGTAATAACGGGTCGAAAATTGGTAAGAATATAAAAATTATTTAGGTCATTGGGACTAATTTGATTCTCATCATTAAGATACATGTGAATAAAATCAAGTGTATCGATATCATTAGTTCCCGTGCGAAAAGTTTGGGCAATCTTAACGATCGCATTATTCAAGACTCTCCCTTGTTGTAATAAAAGGCTGTTTTCTCGAAAGTAACCTTTAGTTGTATTGGTTTCTAAATCCATTGCTGTATCAAGAACTAATTCTCCAGCCTCGAAGTTTTCTGGTACATGGCTGGCTTTTTGACCTAAAACATCACCAAAAGCTGTGAGTAAGTCAAAAGATTTATGGACGTAACCACCTTGTTGGCTAGATTTGATTAATTTTCCTCGACATATTTCATCACCTGATAAAGATTCTGGACTAGTTTCAATTAAGGCATCTGGACGCATATCGTCATCTGCACTAACCATTAAATGTCCAAGGGTATACATGAGTGTGAAGTTGCGATTTCCTCCATAACTAGGTCGGAATAAGTTTTTGACTAGTGATTCTAGCTTGCGATCGCGCAGTCTTTCGTTTAAAAATGTAATAAATTGCTCTTTCTCCTGGGGGCCAACATAAAACACGTCATTGACTGTCTTAGTCTGCTCTAAAAGTGGATAATATTTCTCGTGGTTAGCAATACTAGAATCGTCAAAAACGATAATTTTTAAAGCATGACCATTTGCCCAGAAATTCTCATCATACTTTTCGATGGTCTGTGCTACATCTCTCAGTCGATGAGTCGGAATAACAAATACTGTTTCTTTCTGTCTCATAAAATTTGTTCTGGTTTATCAAATGAAGTTTCCAAAGTTAAAAATTTGTTTGAAGGTTCTCAATCTAACAATCACTGTATCACTTTGATTACAGCTATATCAAAATTATTCAACTAAATTAAACCGATAGATCGCTGCTAGTAATTTCTAGCTTATTCTTACTATCCTCTAACTGTTTCCAAAGTGCTTCTATTTGGCCAAAAGCAATTTCTGGAGATAGTTTTCCAGCAGTTTCTAAATTAACAATGTAGCTAACTCTTTGAGTAAATTCTTGGAGGTTGGCATTAAATACTAGGTTTTTTGCCTGAAATTTACCGTGGTAGCGATCGCAAGGATAAAGAAAGCGATTTTTATCTTCATAATTAGGCTGTACCATTAATTTACTCCTGATAAAAAATCTGATTGGCTATTAGCTGATTGATTGCAGCGACCTGAAATAATCCCATTTGGCAATACTGTTTCACAAAGAGTCACAGAATTACGCTCCTGAATGTCGTTGTTTTTTGAAGCTTTGATGAAATTTGCATGGCTAAGATTGGCATTTCTCAAATCAGTTCCTTCTATGTTGGATGCTGACAAGTTCGCCTTTTGTAAATCAGCATTAGTTAGCAATGTATTCTTGAGGATAGCTCCAGTTAGATCGGCTCCTTGTAAATTTGCTTCCCGAATATCTGCCCACTGCAAATTTGCATACCGGAGATTAGCATTTTTGAGGTTAGCGCCCTGAAGATTTGCCGATCGCAAGTCAATTCTTTGTAAGTTTGCCCCTGATAAATTCACTCCCGATAAATTACAGCCAAAACATTTTCTTGTTTCTTGAAACTGTTGAATCAGATGCTCTCGAAGCCAATTATTACTTTGAGAAACTAAGGAGGGAGTAAGAACAAACGCCATCGGAATCAGGAGTCGGAAAAAGAAATTCATAAATACAAACTCAAGTCTCAAAGTGAGGAATTAAAAGTTATTTTCCTATAGCAATTTGGAAGGCTTCGGCAACTGGCCCTAAAACCAAAACAGGAAAAAATGTCAATGCTCCCAGAATCAAAATAGTGGCAGCAGTCACGCTAGCAAATAGTTTGGTATCTGTATTTAGGGTTGCAATTGAGGTGGGTACGGGTTGCTTGCACGACAGGCTATCTGCTAGGAGCAACAAAGCAATAATCGGAATAAACCGTCCCATCCAGAGGGTAAATGCTGTTGTCAAGTTCCACCACAAGGCTGTTGGGGCGGGTTGGGTGTCTGCCAAGCCTTCAAAACCGGAACCATTACCCGCAGCTGCCGAGGTATACTCATAAATCACCTGGGTAAAACCATGAAAGCCAGGATTGCTCATACCTGCAAGTTGGTCAGGAAAAGCTAAGGTAATAGCACTGGGGAGTAAAATCAATAGCGGGTGGATCAAAATAATTACGCTTGCGAGGGTAATTTCCCGTTTTTCGATTTTTCGTCCTAAAAACTCTGGGGTTCGTCCCACGATTAAGCCAGTCAGGAACACTGCCAAAAACATATACACTACCAAAGAAGCAGCCCCAGTGCCCATCGCTCCCCAGATTACTTGTAAAAATAGGTTGAGCAAAGCACAAAATCCACCGGATGGCATTAGTGAGTCGAACATTCCGTTAGCAGAACCAGTCATAGTTGCTGTTGTGGTGATGGCAAATAACGCAGTTTCCGCCCAGCCCAACCTGACTTCTTTACCCTCCAGATTGGGCTGCTGACTACCTAACAAGACATTGACGGTGGAATTGCCCTGATACTCGCCGATCGCAGTCACGCCAATTAAGACTACAAAAATGGTGAATACCATCCAGAACAGTAGGCGAGTCTGTTTTAAGTTACCAATGAAGATACCGTAGGTGTGGAGTAATGCTGTGGGAATCAGTAACATTAACACCACTTGCAGCAAATTCGTGCCACCATTAGGATTTTCAAAAGGATGAGCAGAGTTACCACCAAAGAAGGCTCCACCGTTTTCACCCAGCATTTTGATGCTTTCAAAGTGGGCAATGGGGCCACGAGCGATCGCCTGAGTTACTCTCTCTAAGGTGGTAATATTTACAGGCCCAGCAAGGGTTTCGGGAACACCTCCCAAGATTAACAATACCGTACTGCCAATAGCCAAGGGTAGCAATACTCGCGTTATCGAGCGAGTCAAATCTGCATAAAAGTTGCCCAAAGCTCTACCTGTTAAGCCGCGAATGAAGGCAATTCCCACCGCTAATCCGGTAGCAGGTGCAACAAACATCAAGAAGCCCAAAGCTGTTATTTGGCTCAGGTAGGACATTGTGGTTTCTGGCAGATAATGTTGCAAATCGGCAGCAACTAAAAAAGAAATGGTGGTGTGTAATGCTGTGTCCCAAGTGGGCATTCCTAAATCGGTGGGGTTCAACGGTAGTAAATTTTGAAACATCAGCAGTAGGAACACCAAAATTGCCATTGCTGTATTGCTGAATAAGACAGCGATCGCATATTCTCTGCCAGTCATGCTCTTTTGCGGTTCAATATCTATCAGGAGATAAATTAAGCGCTCCAATGGGTTGATTAGTGGATCGAGCCAGGTTTTGTGCATGAAAAAGACTTCAGCTAAGTAGTGTCCTAAGATGGGGACTGACACCACAACTAGGAACAGGGTGAGGAATATTTGCACAAAACCTTGGATCATAATTGGGAAGTATGGGATAAAGCGATCGCTTTATGTATAACGAGAAACTCACCTATTTAGGGCTGTAGTCAGAGCAATTGAGTGCTTGTTTTGTTAGAGCAGTGGTAGGATGTACTGCACACTTGAGAAAATAGTTATTGTTAAAAAATTGGCATTTTTTACAGGTATGTTCCTCTAAATCTTTGATGCTTACTATTTCGTCTTTATCTTGTGCCGCATTTTCTGGAGGATCTTCTAATGCCTTGCAGACAAATGAAACGAGAAAAACGACAATTGCCCAAATAAACATGAAGGAAATGTGAGCCAAAAACACTGCTACAAAGGGAATGTCTCCGTCATGTGGTTTTGTGTCAGTATGTGTTGCCTTTGACAGGTTAGCTTCAATCAGGGTAGACTGATTAACACTTTTTTGGGCGGATACATAAAGTCGGAAAAGCTCCGAAGTATGCATATTAAAAACCTTTAGTTAAGTCAAACTCAGATTCAGTAAAGTTAAGCAGGCAGGAGGCAGGAGGTAAAAACATATTTTCTTCCTCCTGTTGCAAGCTCGAACTGCCCTCTACCTTTCTTCGGTAAATATTCATCTGTCTAATAATATGTGGAATTGAAAGTAATTGATAGGTTTGAGTAATCTGAATTAACAGATTGGCTTTCTGTTGGTCGAGCTTCCAATAAGCAACTGTTGAGGGAATAGTAAACAGAATGGATTTTTTTAAGAGTAACTTTGAGAGCGGGAACCATCATGGGATGGGTTGCTATTGCTAAAATGTAATCTCCAGCGAAAATACTAGGATTATCTGTTGCTGAAATGACTTGGGTTTCTCTTAAAACTCCTAGAAAAACACATTGATTTGGCAACTTAATATCACTTAAATGAATGCCACAGTAAACGCTATTATCTTCGATTAAAGCACCAAACAGGCTTGGTTCTAAAGCTTTTTTGTTTTTTAACACAAAATATTTTTTTAACTCTAATAGTATTGTGCAATACTTTGCATAATAAATATGCTTTATTTAGGATATATTTTGAAGATATATAAAATGTATTAATTAAATAAAATATGTGTTTATTAATTAGCTAAACAGGTATATATTTAGAGATATAGATTTAATTTGTCTATCCTAAAAACAAGATTATCGACTTATTTAATAAATCGATAATCTAAGCCTTTCAATTTTAAGTAATCATAAAAGATTACTATAGATAACTATTCCAAATAAGAGGCATATTCACTATTTTCCAAGTCCTTATCCCTTAATCTTATCCAGAGCTAAATTCAGCTTTAACACATTAACTCCTGGTTCGCCAAAGATGCCGAGAAAGCGACCATCGGTGTTTTGAGCAATTAAAGTTTCGAGTTGGTTCAGTTGAACTCCCCGCGCCTTGGCTACTCGTGCAACTTGGGCGATCGCAGCTTCCGGGGTAATATGAGGGTCAAGGCTGGAACCGGAGGTGTAGACTAAATCGCCAGTCGGCTGCACACCTGCTTTTTTCAGACGATTGAAGTCACCCTCAACTTTTTTGCTGGGGTCTGGGTCATCTTTACCTTTAATGCGTTCCATTAATGCAGGATTACTGGGAGCCAAGTTACTAGCGCCAGAAACCCCAGTTCTCAAAACTCCCGCATCGTCCTTTTTGGGATCGGCTGTGCTGTAGCTCGTGGTACTGGGACGGCTGTTAAAATAGCGATCGCTACTAAAAGGTTGACCAATCAAAGCAGAACCGACAACTTGACCTGTGCTATTTTTCAGGAGACTACCGTTTGCTTGAAAGGGAAACACAATCTGCCCAATGGCAATCATCGCAAAAGGATAAATAATCGCTCCAATAACCCAGAGTACCAAGGTAGAACGAACAGCTCTACTAGCTTCACGTGCAAAACTCATTAGAATTTCTCCGGTACAAACATTACAAAAAATAAATAGATGGAAAGCCCTAGCGTCACCATTCCTAACAACCCCAATCCCCAAGATTGACTGCGGGAAAGTTGTTCATTAGTAGCGGCATAGACTAGAGGTGCAACCACTAGGTTGAAGCACATCGCCAAGAACAAATACAGTGGTAGCTTTTGTCTACGCCATTGACACCAGATTTCAGTTATTTCTTCTAATACTTGAGATGCAGGAATAGTGCGGCGGATCTGAATAGGTTTCATAGTAAATTAAGACAAAGGTAGGATAATATCTATTAGTTTGATGGCAATGAAAGGAGCAACGATACCGCCAAGACCAAAGATGAAGATGTTACGACGTAACAGTTGATCTGCTGTTAAAGGTAAGAACTTCACCCCTCTGAGTGCTAACGGAATTAGTGCTGGAATAATTAAGGCATTGTAAATCAGCGCTGAGATGATCGCAGATTGGGCACTCTTTAATCCCATAATATTAAGTGCACCGATTCCAGCAGCAGCAAAGATTGTGGGAATGATCGCAAAATACTTGGCAATATCGTTAGCGATGGAGAATGTTGTTAACGCTCCACGGGTAATTAGCAACTGTTTACCTATGGTTACTAGGTCAATTAGCTTCGTGGGATCTGAGTCTAAGTCCACCATGTTAGCAGCTTCTTTGGCAGCTTGCGTCCCTGAGTTCATTGCCACACCCACGTTTGCTTGAGCGAGAGCAGGTGCATCGTTCGTACCATCCCCGGTCATTGCCACCAGTTTACCCTCAGATTGTTCCGAGCGAATCACCTCAATTTTGTCTTCTGGAGTGGCTTCGGCAATGAAATCATCCACCCCAGCCTCTTCGGCAATTACTGAAGCGGTAATTCGATTGTCGCCTGTGAGCATGATGGTGCGAACACCCATACGGCGGAGTTGGTCAAATCGTTCCCGCAGACCAGGTTTGACAATATCTTTGAGGTAGATGACACCATAAATCTTGTCATCTTGGCAAACAGCCAAGGGTGTACCACCTAACCGAGAAACTCGCTCATAAGCTGCATCTATATCATCAGGAACGTTGCCACCACGGGAACGGACAAATCCCTTAATGGCATCCACTGCACCTTTGCGAATTTGTTTGCCATCGGGTAAATTTGTACCGCTCATCCGGGTTTTCGCGGAAAATTCTACACCTTCGGCTTTGTCAATGTTAAAGTCTACCCCAGCCTGAGATTTTTCTGCTAAAATCACAATCGATTTGCCTTCTGGCGTTTCGTCAAACAAGCTAGCAGCTAGGGAGACTCGCGCCACATCTATTATTGAGTGATTATCCAGGGGAATAAACTCGTCGGCCATCCGATTACCCAAGGTGATCGTGCCTGTTTTATCTAGCACTAGGGTGTTGATGTCGCCACAAGCTTCTACGGCTCGACCAGAGGTAGCAATGACGTTAAACTGGGCAACTCTGTCCATCCCTGCAATACCGATCGCACTGAGCAAACCACCGATAGTTGTGGGAATTAAAGCTACCAGTAGTGATATTAAAATAGCAACGCTAGCACCCGCTCGCAAACTGTTTCCCGCCTCAACTCCAAAGGCTGTGCTGATAAAGCTGGCGATGTAGCTCACAAAGGGAGGCATAGTTGCCACCACAATCAAGAACACCTGCGTTAACACTGCCAACAATACCGTCAAAGCAATCTCGTTGGGAGTCTTGCTGCGTTCTGCCCCTTCAACTAAGGCAATCATGCGATCAATAAAGCCTTGTCCGGGATCAGCACTAATGCGAATTGTTAACTCATCGGAGAGTAGGCGTGTACCACCTGTTACCGAACTGGCAATATCTGTACCTGGTTGCTTCAGTACCGGGGCGGATTCCCCAGTGATTGCCGACTCATCCACTGAGCCAATGCCTTTAATGACATCCCCATCGGCGGGAATCATATTATTTGCAACCACTTTTACCAAATCGCCCCGTCGCAGTTCTGTAGAATTGACTTTTACTATCGAACCATCGGGGAGGATTTTATTAGCGATCGTATCCGATCGCGTCGATCGCAGTGAATCAGCTTGTGCTTTACCGCGTCCTTCAGCTACGGCTTCGGCAAAGTTGGCAAAAATGAGGGTGAAAAAGAGAATAAAAGTAATCAACCCGTTTAACAAGCGTTGTTGGTTAACATCAGCCTGGATTGTGCCAAACAGATTTGGGTTAAGGGTAACAAGCAAGGTGACAATTGTCCCTACCCAAACAACAAACATAACTGGGTTTTTGACAGTAATTCGCGGATCGAGCTTGATAAATGACTCGCGAATTGCTCTTTGGTAAAGTCCCCGCATATCTGTTTTGGGGGTGTGTTTGCGCGAGTCACGAGTTCCAGATGGAATATGGGGAGAGGGAGAATCAGTAGTCATTGGCATAGATTAGATTTTAAGCATGAGTCTTTGAGGTGGATGAACGGAGTTCAAAGGTGGATGAACGGAGTTCAGAGGTGGATGAATCCAGTTCAAAGGTGGATGAACGGAGTTCAGAGGTGGATGAATCCAGTTCTAACTCTCCCCTGCTCCTCTGCCTCCCGTGCTCCCCTGCCTCCCCCACTACCTACCCAATACCTTTGGCGATAAAAAAGGCTTCACCAATGGGGCCTAATGCTAAGACTGGGAAGAATGTGAGTGCGCCCAGAATTAAAATTACGCCTGCGGTAACGCCTGTAAATAATCCGGTATCGGTTCGCAATGTACCAGTTGTGTAGGGAACAGCTTGCTTGCGAGACATACTATCTGCTAAAAACAGCAAACCGATGATGGGAATATAGCGTCCTGCAATTAAACTGAAGCAGGTACTCAAGTTCCACCACAAAGCAGTTGCAGTGGTTTTTGTACCCGTAGCGATCGCCAAAGGTGAAGGTTGTGAATCTCCTAAACCTTCAAAGCCAGAACCGTTGTTAGCAGCAGCTGAGGCGTATTCATAGATAACTTGAGCAAAGCCGTGGAAGCCCGGATTACTAATTCCTGATAGTTGATCGGGAAACGCTAGGGCGATACCTGCGGGAATCATAATTGCGATCGGGTGAACTAGCAGAATCAAAAAACTAGCAAGTACAACCTCGCGCTTCTCAATCTTGCGTCCGAGAAATTCTGGTGTACGTCCTACCATCAACCCTGTAGCGAACACAGCCAGAATTAGGTAAGCAAATAGATAAGCGGTTCCTGTACCCTGTCCACCCCAAATAATTTGCAAGAACATATTAGAAAGGGTGATAAAACCGCCGTTGGGCATGAAGGAGTCGTGTAAACTATTGACAGCGCCGCACATAGTACCAGTTGTACTGGTTGCAAATAGTGCAGATTGTGCCCAACCAAACCGGACTTCTTTACCTTCTAAATTCGGTTGCTGACTACCCAGCAGTCCATTCACAGCCGGATTACCGTTGTATTCACCAATAGCAGTGACGATGATAAATATTACATAGAGAATGCCCACCATACCGTAGACTAACCAAGCTTGCTTAGTGTTGTTTGCAAACAACCCGTAAGTGTAGATTAGGGAAGTCGGAATCGAAAGCATGGCGACAATCTGAATCAAGTTAGAAAATCCGTTGGGATTTTCAAAGGGGTGTGCTGAGTTGATGGCGAAAAAGCCGCCGCCGTTTTCTCCTAATTGCTTGATAATTTCAAAATGAGCAACTGGGCCACGAGCGATCGCCTGACTGATATTCGCATCTTCCAAGGTGGGGAATACAGCTGCACCCGCCAGTGTTTCGGGAACGCCAGATGCAATCAAGACAATGCTGCCCACAATACAAATAGGCAGTAAAATTCGGGTAATCGAGCGAATTAAATCTACATAAAAGTTGCCCAACGATCTACCCGTCAATCCGCGAATAAAGGCAATCCCCACTGCTAAACCAGTTGCAGCAGAGGTAAACATGTGATAACCAAGTCCCCACATTTGGCTGCCATAGCTCATGTAGGTTTCACCAGAATAGTGCTGCTGGTTAGTATTAGTAATAAAAGAAATAGTTGTATGCAGCACTGTATCCCAAGTTGGGGCATCTATCTTGGTTGGGTTTAATGGCAACCATCCTTGATTGATAATAATCAAGAAAATCAGTAACCCCATTGCTACGTTACTGTATAAGACTGCCCGCCCATACTGCCAGCCCGTCATATTTTCTTTGGTTTTAACGCCAACCAAAGCATAAAGCACTCGCTCAACCGGATTCAAAATCGGATCGAGAAAAGTCCTTTGTTCTAAGTAGACCCGCGCCATATAGCGCCCAAAAACCGGAGTAATTGCTACTACAATTAGTAGCGTTAATATAATTTGAATCCATCCTTCTAGCATGAGTTAATCAAACTCCAACCTAAGTAAATTTGAGATGTTTTCTTGTTAGCAATGGAAAATATTTATGAAGTATATTGGCATTCTTCTTAACTAACCAACTTATAGTTATGGGCTTTCTCAATCAATCATGGAGCTTTTTGTTAAAGAACACAAGGTATAAATTGATATTTGAACTAGGCTATATAAGAAATATATGTTTCTATGTATAAGAGCGTTTATCTCGATATATATCTGCAAATATAGAAGGATGGCTAAATACTAAACAAGTAGACATAGGAGTGAAAATTAATTCTGCGTTGCCCGAAATCCTTGGTAGGCACAATTCATGAATTGTGCCTACGTTATTTCTGGAGATGTCTAGTAGCTATTTGACACTAAAACTAGCTTGCTAATCAGGCATGGGAGGAGGTTGACGAGATTTACCCGAATCTGTCAAAAGAAGCAGGGGAGCAGGAAGAGAAATCAATTCAAAATTCAAAATTCAAAATTCAAAATTAAAGAACTCTGACTCCTGCCCCCTGCCTCTTCGGTGACAAACAAGGCTTGGGACGGGTAGGCTAAAAGTGATACATGTTATTCACGCTCTCAGATGCAACAATTGCGATCGCCACCGAAAAAAGCGGGTACACCATCGCGCTCTGTGGGCATGAGAAGAGTGCTATTATTTGCCGTGTTACACGGCAGTTGAGATGAAGAGTGCTGAGTAATTTTTCTTTCCCTCAGCACTCAGTACTGAGGACAGTAAACCTACTGTTCCAGGAATTGTGTAAAATAATTCCTCTGACCTGATGCAATAGCCCTTCATCCAAATGAAGGGTTTTGAAATCTTGAAACTTTGAGTTACCCTGAATAATCAAGCTTAAAGAGCGTTAGGTTAATTAATGACTAATAACTAATGATTCATAAGAGACATGAGTGAAAAAGAATGTAGAAATGTAGCATTGTTACGTCTCTATAAGAGTTCTGGATTAACACATATAGCAGTTCCCATGCAGATGCGGTACAACGTTATATCGCAAGTAGGGGCACGGCATACCATGCTCCTACGGCTGTACTCAGATAAATGAGAACCGCTATAGTTAATTTCACCAGATGTCTATTTGTTTTCAAGCTGTTAAGAGAGGAAAATTATGCAAAGTAATCGCAAACAAACGGCTCTTATTACTGGTGCATCTGGCGGCATCGGTTATGAATTTGTGAAATTATTTGCTCAGGATGGTTACAATCTTGTGTTAGTAGCTAGAAGCGTGGAAAAGCTGAATAAAATTGCCGATGAATTTAAAAATAAATTTGGCATTGATGTCAAAGTTATTTCCAAGGATTTATCTAACCCATCAGCCCCAGAAGAAATTTTCACGGAGCTAGAACAAGCATCGATCAATGTTGATGTGTTGGTGAACAATGCTGGGTTTGCTACCTACGGATTATTTAACGAAATTGACCTGAATGCTGAAATGCAATTGCTACAAGTCAATATTTTATGTCTGACACATTTAACCAAGTTATTCCTCAAGGGTATGGTTAAGCGGAGGTCTGGAAAAATATTAAACCTAGCCTCCACTGCTGCTTTTCAACCAGGGCCGCTGATGGCAGTATACTACGCGAGTAAAGCCTATGTCTTATCGTTCTCAGAAGCGATCGCTAATGAATTAGAAGGTACAGGCGTCTCGGTGACAGCACTTTGTCCAGGGCCTACAGAATCTGGTTTTCAACAAAGAGCCGCAATGGAAGACTCAAAGTTGGTAAGCGGTCAAAAAATTATGACTGCGGAAACAGTAGCTCAAATTGGCTATCGTGGTCTATTTGAAAACAAAACTGTTATTGTTCCTGGAATTAAAAATAAGCTCCTTGCTGAATCTGTAAGATTTACTCCCAGAAAGTTAGTGACTAAACTAGTCAGAAATATGCAGGAAAGCAAGTAGTAGGTCGGCGTAAATAATTAAGGCAGTTCTTGCTGGGGGCAGGGAAGAAGTTACAAACTGAGTAAAATTGCGAAAGCACCCTTGCTCCTTTTCTCACTAGAGTTATAGCAACAGCCTTAGTGGTTAGGACATCAAGAGATGATAAAACTTAGACACCAAAAGACTTTTCACCCAGTCCCCAGCTATAAGAATAATGATCTTTATGGGTGGTTTTTCTCCCCCTGCTCCCCTGCTCCCTGCTCCCCTGCTTTTTGACTAATCTCCCTGTGGATGCTCATCCCATAAGGTTGTCAGTTCCCGTAAACTTTGATGATTGCCATTGCCCAAAATCAGATGATCTAGTACCGGAATGCCCAAAAGCTGTGCCCCTGCTAACAACTGGCGCGTCAATTCTATATCTTCCTGGCTAGGTTCAAGGTTCCCAGAAGGATGGTTATGGGCAACTATTACCCGCGTTGCGCCTTGACGAATAACTTCCCGAAAAATATCACGGGGAGAGGCTAGGGTTTCGGTTGCGGTACCAATGGTAATTACTTGCGTACCCAATAAGCGATTCTTGACATCTAACAGCACCACTGCAAAACGTTCTTGTGTCTGCCACATCAAATCTTGACTGAGGGTAGCAGCAGCAGCAAGTGGGCTATCAATTAATGTGCGATCGTTAGGGCGAGATTGAAAGGCGCGTTTACCCAATTCGATTGCTGCTAAGATGCTTGTCGCCTTCGCTGGCCCAACACCAGAAATTTGCATTAACTCAGCAGGGCTAACTTCTCGCAGAACTACTAAAGGATCGCGTTGGTGTTTGGCTAGTTCGCTCAAGATATATTGTCCTAAACCCACAGCAGATAGTTTTCCTGGCCCTTGACCAGTGCCTAGAAGAATTGCGATTAACTCCGCTGTAGCTAAAATTTTTGCACCATGCGTCATTAATCGCTCACGCGGACGCTCATTTGTAGGTAGGTCGGCAATTCTGAGGCAATAGGTCATATTAATCTAAGAGAATAGCACCACACATAGAACTATCCTTAGTTATCCCTCGTTTGCTCTCAAAATCATCTTTATTTGACAAAATCTTTAATCTTTGGCAGTTTTCTTCTTTCGACACATCTTGCCTTCATAAGAATAACGGTTATCAATAGCAAGCTGTTACGTTTAGAGTTAGGCAGCTTTATCAATTGGTGAGGATGGGGCAATATCGGGCGAGAAGTCTATAAGTAAGTGAACATGATCTGATTCTCCACCAAACTCTATTAGCTCACTTTTCTAATTTTGGCATAGATGAGAAAATATATCTTTCAACCGATGAAGCATATCTGCTGTTATTACTTTTCGCCTGTATTTTGTTACAAACACTATATGTAAATTTATTTTATCAACACAGTGCCTATGAAAGTGTAGATTCGTTGACAAGGGTGTACACCATAGTTGAAATTATTGACATGAGTATAACGCGCCGCATTACAGCAACTAGCCGAATTGAAGCGTCAGAAACCTCGTCCATCTTCTTAGATGGGCGGGGTAGTTCATTTATTTAACTATTGACTTCTTCATCATGTTCAACAACTTCAGATTTATCTTGTAATGGCTTCACTACCCGTGCGATCGCTTCCTGAATAAAAACTTTAATAAACTCATCTCGGCGATTAATTTGAAACTGTCGCTGCACAACTTCCGTCATTCCACCATCACCCCAATCTTGGTCATGACGAAAATATTCAATAAAACTTTTACCGGCAATTCGCGTTAAATAAGCTGCTGTCACACCTTGAATCGCCCTACCAATAATAAAGGTAGCAACATTGAGTTGCAAAGCTGTAGATAATAATTGAATTGCTCCTTTGACAATGCCCAAACTAGCGATGGTTTTCGCTAAAGAAAGGGCTAATTCTCGTCCCCGTTCCATATTCAATTCGCAGCCATAAACTCTGCCAATTTCCACAACCATTTGAGCGTTGACAGCAGCTGTAGCCAATAAATCTACAACTGGTATCGGCGTGACTGATACCACACCAGCACCAATCCACTGAAAACGTTCCACGATTTTGTCAGCTTGACGGCGACGCTGCCCATCAATGAGTTTTCGCGCTTCATCTCCCAATCGCAGAGATTGCAAAAGAATATTATCTGCTACCAAATCTTCACCTTCAGCGCGTAAAACCGCAGCCGTGCGCCGCAGCAAAGGCACAATATCCGGTTCCGGTTGGAAGGTTTCGCCAGTTTCGAGTTGTGCAGGTTGAGGATTAGCAGCGATCGCTACCACATCATTAGTAGCAATAAATCCTCGTACCCGTTGACGTAACCTCGCGAGGATGGCTTCTTTATCTTCATCTGTATATAAATCAGTTTTGTTGAGAACTAGGAGCGATCGCTTCCCAATTTCTGCTAATCCCCGCAACGGCTCATATTCTGAGCGCCGTAAATCATTATCCACTACAAACAACAGTAAATCGGCTTCTGTCGCCAGTTCTCGCGCCATTTGTTCCCGTTCCGTTCCCGCCACCCCCGCTTCTAAAATTCCTGGCGTATCTGTAATTAAAATTTTGCGTTCTAATCCCTTCAACCGCAGACAATAGGTTTCTCCAACCTGAGTTGTACCCATTGGTGCATCTACTTGACCGACCATGCGCCCCATAATTGCATTCACTAGCGAAGTTTTGCCAGCACTCCCCGTACCAAATACCACTACTTGAATTTCCCCTCGTGCGAGGTTGGCTTCAATCTCTCGCGATCGACTTAATAAAGCTTGGCGTGTGACTTCATCTTGAATTTGCGCTACCTGTTGCCGCACAGCCTGGAGAGTTGTAGAAGCAGCGTCAGATTTAGCAGCCGGAATTTGTGCCGCAGTCACTCGCTTCGGGTTGCGACGCGATCGCTTTTCCCCAGATTGAATCACCAGTACATAATAAACGAAAGCGGCAACCAAGGCTCCAATCAAGACAATCAGCAGCAACAGCAGCAAATTCCCTAGCAACGGCGAATAGGACAATTGCCAGTAGAGGCGTGATAGGGAATCAATTAGCCATAGGGCTAGCCCCAAAATGACGATCAGACCAACAATCAGCGTTACTATGCGTGACAGAGGCATGGCTGGGAAAAATTAGTGAGTATTCAGTAGGCAGATGCTTCTAATCTTAATAGTTTCAGCATTTTTTACCAGAGTAGGAGACTTGCAAAGAGTCAACCGCCCCAGCCACTCTTGGGTTGGGGCTTGTAACTAACCGAAAGATTCGGCTGAAACGTACGGCATATTGACTGATGCCTGCTCCTCTGTCCCTTGGGTAGAGGAGAGAATATAGTCATCCCTGACATTTTTTGCAGCATTGAGATCCGCGTGTGTCCGATGTCCGCAGTTTTTGCAATGGAATCTGGACTTGTGGCGATTTGTCCTTTTGATGTGCTTGCAGATATTGCACTTTTGGGATGTGTAACGAGGATCTTGGTGTACCACTCGTTTGCCCAATGCTTCTGCTTTGTAAGTCAGGAATTGTTCTTGTTGGTAAAATGCCCAACTACCCAACCATTTATTCATTTTCTTGCCGCTTCGCTGAGTGCGAATACTTGACAAGTCCTCTAGCACAAAGACTGCAATTAAGGGTTGGTTGGCTAGTTTTTTACTTATTCAGCTTTGCGTCTAGCAAGTTCTTCTGGTGTTAAAGTACGTTCTGGAAAAATTCTGCCTCTGCGTGCAGGTTGTTTTGCAGTTGATTCAGTCATAGTAATTAATCCTATTTGTTAATGCTGCCTTAACTTTATTTTACAGGAAGACAAAGGCGATCGCTGGAATTTTCTATGTAATTATACTTTTTCTCAGTATTTAATACTACTTTAACTGTCCTCTCGTCTTCTCTAAAAAACGCTATACTTAGCTTTCTTCTCCGTAGGAGTATGCGGTTCATTTCAAAATAACTAAAGTACAGATTGCTTTACAATTAATTACTTCATAAATAATTAATACTATCTATTGACTTAATTTTATTTTATGATATTCAAATAAAAATCTTAGGTGCAGACCACCCCAAGGCATCGCAATCTTTCATCTTTTCCTCAGTAACTGTTATTTATAGTTATAAACTTTACACAACATTTATACTTAACCACTGTGTAACTTCATTTACATTATATCAAAGATTTAGTACTGTCGAAGAAACACATTATACTGACTACACTGGTGTTCATTAATTGCAAATCTCTACCAAGTTTACAACTTAGGCAAGATGACCCATGTATTATCAAATTTGGAATTTCTTTCTTAAAGAAGATAAATACATTTATTGGAAAGAACAAATAAAAGTTAACAAAAATTTTGACAAAGTTACATGGCAAAAGATTATTGATTTCTTGTCACTAGTAGAGCAAACTTTCCAGTTGAAAAGTCAACTAGCAGAAACCGATAGCCTTGAGCCGTTTCTCAAGTTAGCAAGAGAAAACGGTTACAATTTGACCGCAGAAGAACTTGGCTGGTTTCTAGTTACGAGAAGACAGATTTGGGATCTTTTTGATTTTGCACAAAAAACGCCATCTCTTAAAGAAGAATTGCTAATAGCTAAAGATCCACAGCAGTTCATAGATATCGCTACCGAAAATGGTTATTACTTTTCTGTAGATGAGTTAGCTTGGCTGCTAATTGATATCAAATCATCATCAGATTTAGTATCTATTAACAACAGCGTTGGAGAGATTCTCACAGTATCAAGCTACGGCAAAATTGAAACAGGATACTGGATTTGGCTAGCAGAACACTGGGGAATTGTGCCACCATTTTGTCATTTGGATAAACCCAGCACTTTCTTATGTCAAAATCTCAACAATCCTTTTTTACCCGATCGCTGTTTTTTACCCAAGAGTTACTTTAATCAACGCCTTATGGCAATTCATAATTAAAATAATTTGTAATTAGGCAAAGCAAGAAAAGAAAGCAATACTTAACCAAACGGTATTGAGTTATGAAACTTATAGCAAAGTGCTGAGTGCTGTTAGCGGAAGCGGGGCGTTTAGCCCGTGCTGAGTAAAAACCCAGTAATTTCAAGGTTTTGAGCAATCACCAATGTCCTAACTGCCTTGGCGGTTGCTATAACCCTCTTCTGTCACTCTCCGGGAGGGCAATCGCGCTTAAGCCTGATGAGGCAATAGATACAAGCTATACTATTAGAAAAAAAACGGTCTTGTATTTGTTATTAGAAAAGAATCGCGCGATGCCTGCGGTAAATGCTCGCCTACGCTTGCTATACAAAAGCTCTAGAATTCAGAAATGGTAAATGTTTTCGGAGAGTGACAGAAGAGGGATAATTACGAATTACGAATTATACAGTGAAGCATCCTAGATAGAAGATATATTTTCTATCTAGGATGCTTCACAATAAAAAATTGTTGCTGAGACAACAATTATGGACAAAATGTAAATTACCTACACCGTACCTGTACTCAGGTCGGTGTAACCTCTACTCAGGTCAGTGGGAGCCTCCTGCCGGAAATAGGTGAGATTTAGTAGACTAAAGCTATCAGCTAGCAGAAACGGTCAAACTACCGGGTTTATGAAGATCGCCTTGTAAAACTGCACCCCGTTGATTGGCATGAATGTGACGCAAAATCTTGTAAATTGCCTCAACTTGGTCTGATGCGCCTGCTTTCTCGGCGAGTTCGTCAAGAGTAAGGGGAGTTTTTTCTTTTTGTAGCACTGCTACCACTCGTGTTTGTAAATCAAGAATGGAAGCAGCAGCTTTTTTGCCAGCTTCTACGCCTGGTTGATGATAGGCGTTGATGTTGACCAAACTAGCATATAAACCAACAGCACGCTCATACAAAGCAATTAATGCCCCTACAATTCGGGGATTAACTTGGGGAATCGTGACCGTAATCGAATCGCGGTGATTTTCATAAAGCGCTTGTCGGGTTCCTTGGAGAAAACCGGAAAGATAATCGCCTGTTGTAACTCCTGGATCTATTTCAGTCGATGGGCCTTGACGATCTTCCAACACTTCGATGAAGGTAGCAAAGAAGTTCGCTACACCCTCGCGTAATTGCTGGACATAAGCGTGTTGATCTGTTGAGCCTTTGTTGCCATAAACGGCGATACCTTGATGGACAACGTTGCCGTCTAAGTCTTTCTCCTTGCCCAAGGATTCCATCACCAGCTGTTGCAAATAGCGACTGAATAAAAATAAGCTGTCCTTGTAAGGTAGAACAACCATATCTTTTTCGCCCTTTCCGTTACCTGCAAAGTACCAAGACAAAGCAAGCAAGGCTGCTGGGTTATTTTTCACATCTGGGACGCGGGTAGCGTCATCCATCTCTTTTGCACCATCTAGCATAGCGCGAACATCAATGCCCTGTAATGCTGCTGGTACTAGCCCCACAGCAGACATTTCTGAGGTGCGTCCTCCTACCCAGTCATACATCGGAAATCTCGCCAGCCAGCCTTCATCTTTGGCTAGTTTATCGAGGTTGCTATCAACGCTGGTAATTGCTACCGCATATTGAGCAAATTCCAAATTGTGTCCGGCGTAGGCTTTTTTAACTTCAATCATGCCGTTGCGAGGTTCCGGTGTTCCCCCAGATTTAGAGATCACCAATACCAAAGTGCTGGCGAGACTATTTCGGAGATGATTGAGAACGCGATCGATACCTGCCGGATCGTTGTTATCGATAAAGTGAATTTTCAGGGGCGGGAAATCAGGAGCGAGAGCTTCCGCGACGAATTGGGGGCCGAGAGCGGAACCACCAATGCCGATGGAGATAATATCCGTGAAGCGGCTTGCTCTAGGAGGATGAATAGCACCTGTTTGGACTTTTTCCGCAAAGGCTTCGATTTGTTCTAGAGTTTGGACTATTTCTTGTGTAAGTTCTGGAGCTGGCGCTAAATCAGGATTTCGCAGCCAGTAGTGTCCAACCATGCGGTTCTCGTCAGGATTTGCGATCGCACCCTTCTCTAGTTGAGCCATATCCGCAAACGCCTTGTCAAACTTCGGCTGCAACGATTCCACAAAGGCATCATCGAAGCGTATCCGACTCACGTCTAAGTACAGCCCCAATCCCTCGTGGAAATATAACCAGTTTTGGTATCGTTGCCAAAGTGCCCTAGCATCCATAGGGAAATCTCAAATAAAGTGTTTTTCAAAAACCAGTTTAATGTAAGGTTATAGCGATCCCTGCCTAGCCTTATACAGTTTACAGTTTTAAGTGTTCCCTTGACTCTTGACTTTAAACATCTGGCATAGGAATGACACGCAGAAATTTCACAATTTCACCCCTGATTTCTATACCAATCAGATAATTATCGAGGGTGAAGCGGTGAAAAATGCCTTCACTATCAAGCTGTCGTAGTTCTTTTAAATCACTCAGCTGCCACTTTTGGGCTAACTCAATAAAAACAAAATCATGCACCCGCTCGTAGGCGGCAGGTTCTAAATTTTTCAGGTCTAGTAAAAAAGACCTGGCATAGCGCATTTCCAGACTCACTGGGCGTTACCTTCACCAAAATTTGAGGGGCCACTGGCACAAGAGAAGAAAGCGCTGCTGAATCAGAAAAACATCAACAGTCTTACCGCTTCTTCATGGGTTAAAATATCCCACGGTTGCTGCGATCGCTTGACTTTTTGTATGGCTTTAAGCATATAAAAGTCATAATGTAAAGCTTCGAGAACATTCCAAATGTCTTGCAAATCGTCATCGCCTAACTGCTCGATTAAGTGATGCATTCTAAGCCGCAGCAAATTCATACGTTAATTATTCCCTACCACCAAACACCAACAATAAATAGTATTCCCATAAAATTAGTTACGCTCAAGCTACGCTAAAATTTATTCGCCCAGGGAGGAGGGCAGAGGGGCAGGGGAGCAGGGGAGGCAGGGGAGGCAGGGGAGAAAATAATTTTTAACTCCTAACTCCTAACTCCTAACTCCTAACTCAGCACTCAGCACTCGGAACTGTTTTGCCCAATTCCCAAATAATTTAATATGGTTGACTATCTAATTTTCTTAGCAATTTCTACAGCACTTTTTGCTCTATTCGGACTAGGACTGAATTTACAGTGGGGCTTTACGGGATTAATTAACTTTGGTCATATTGCTTTCATGACTCTGGGAGCATATACAACGGCATTGTTAAGCTTAAAGGGCGTACCCCTACTTGTATCGGCAGTGGCTGGGGCAATTGTCGCTGCTTTGTTGGGTTTGATAATTGGTTTTGTAACTCTCCGCTTACGGGAAGATTATCTAGGAATTGTCACCATTGGCACGGGCGAATTAATTCGTTTGGTGGTGAATAACCAGGATTTACCTGTGGGTGACACCTGGATATCTGGGACGTCTGGTGTACAAAGTTATCCCATACCCCTATCCACAGAGCCAATTTTGTTTGTCAGATTAGTAATGATTGGGCTTTTAACGCTGCTGGCTGCTGTAACTTTCTTTACGTTGTGGCGATGGATTCGTACCACCCAAATATCTCGGACTACTGATTTAGGCAAAAGGATGACTAGCAAGCAAGAATTTGCATCGCGCTTGGGTGTGGGAATTGTGCTAGCAGTTTTGGCAGCAGCGATTTATATTTCTGGGGTGATCCGACTGTACAACTACAACCCAAAAGCAGGTTTAATGCTGGTGTTGTTGTTGGTTTTAGCATTTGTATACTGGCGGTTAGAAATTTTGGTGCGATCGCCTTGGGGTAGAATTCTCAAAGCCATCCGCGAAGATGAAGAAATTCCCAAGGCACTGGGAAAAAATGTTTTTTGGTATAAATTACAATCTCTCATGCTTGGAGGTGCGATCGCGGGTATCGCTGGTGCATTCTTTGCTTGGCAACTCAGCGCTATTTACTCTGATAACTTCCAACCGCAACTAACCTTTGACACCTGGATAATGGTGATTTTAGGCGGTTCTGGGAATAATGTCGGCACCATCTTAGGCGCAGTAATTTTCTTTGCTTACGATGCGCTGACGCGAGAAGTCTTACCTAGAATCGTTCCCCTTGATGAAGCACGTTTGGGCGCATTTCGCATCATGGTAATCGGACTAATTTTGATGGTACTGATGATTTGGCGTCCTCAAGGTATCTTAGGGAAAAAGGAGGAACTCACCCTTGGTAAATAAGTATTCATCCCCACTTTCCCTTTTGGTAGCCACTGGACTTTCTAAAAGCTTTGGTGGTGTCAAAGCAGTAAATGAGGCCAGAATCGAAGTTGCTAAAGGCAGTATCACGGGTTTGATTGGCCCCAATGGTGCTGGTAAAACTACTTTATTTAACTTACTCTCAAACTTCATCCGCCCTGATAAGGGACGAGTGATTTTTGACGGCGAACCGATTCACAATTTGCAACCATATCAAATCGCCCAGCAAGGAGTAATCCGCACCTTTCAGGTTGCACGAACTCTCTCGCGGTTGTCGGTGTTAGAAAATATGCTACTGGCGGCGCAAAAACAAACTGGTGAAAATTTTTGGCAGGTGCAGCTACAACCGCACGTTGTCGCTAAGGAAGAAAAGGAACTCGAAGAACGAGCAATGTTCCTATTAGAATCAGTGGGGTTGGCAAAAAAAGCACACGATTATGCTGGTGGTTTGTCTGGTGGACAACGCAAGCTGCTGGAAATGGGGCGGGCGCTGATGACTAACCCCAAGTTAATTTTGTTGGATGAACCAGCTGCTGGGGTGAATCCGAAACTGATTGATGATATTTGCGATCGCATTATCACTTGGAACCGTCAAGATGGGATGACCTTTTTGATTATCGAACACAATATGGATGTGGTTATGTCCTTGTGCGATCGTGTTTGGGTGCTTGCTGAAGGGCAAAATTTGGCTGACGGTACACCAGCAGAAATTCAAACTAATCCCAAAGTTTTAGAGGCTTATTTAGGAAAATAAACTTATATGAAATGCCCAACTAATCTTGGCTAAAAGACAAATTAGTATATGCCCAAGAAAATTAGAGAACTGAAAAGTTTATTACTGCGATCGGGGTTTACTTATAAAGCTGCGAAGGGAAATCATAGCAAATGGATACATCCAAAATTATCTAAAGCTATTATCATTGCTGGTAAAGATGGTAGTGACGCTAAACTATATTTAGAAAAGCAGGTTAATGAAGCACTAGAAGAATTAAATAAGATAGAAACTGAGGAACAAGAGGAACCAGAACCATGAAATATACTATATTAATTCAATGGTCAAATGAAGATGGATGTTATGTAGTTTCATTACCTGATTTCCCAGATATTATGCAGCCTTGTACTCATGGAGACACTTATGAGGAGGCTTTAAAAAATGCTCAGGAAGTTTTAGAAATGTTAATCGAATCGTACTTAGAAGATGGTCAGCCTTTACCAGATCCACAAACATTAGATAAGTCTTTAAAAGTGGCTTAATGGCTCTTGTTAAAATTGAGTTGTATATCTCAGTGGAAAAAGCTTTTTATGTCAATGATGACAGTCAGAGATTTAGAGCAAGTTCAAACAGCTTTTACCGAAGCAGGTTTAGATTACCAGCTGGAACTCGAGAATGGGAAAATTTCCATAATAGGCCCGTCAGATATTGTATCCAGCGAAATCAGTAGTCGTCTCATCGCCTTTCTATTTGCTTGGATAAATCCTCGTCGTTGGGGAAGAGTATTTGATTCTGCAGGCGGCTTCATCATGCCAGATACAAACCTCAAAGCACCCGATGTTTCCTTTGTTCGAGCTTCCCGACTTCTCCAAAGTCCGCGTTACTTTGGAGAACTTGTCCCTGACTTGGTGGTGGAAATTAAATCTCAGAGTGATAAAATTAAACTTATAGTAGCCAAAATTCTGAAATTTATAGAACTAGGAGCGATCGTTGGGATTCTAATCGATCCTGATGAAGAGACAGTTACAATTTATCGCTCTACGGGCGAACCGACAGTTTTAGAAAATGGCGATATTTTAACTATACCAGAACTTTTTCCCGGTTGGGAATTGCCGATTACTGAATTGTGGCCTCCTATCTTTACAGAGGAAGAAACACAAATTTATTGAATAACTTTGGTAGCGACCGAACCTATCACTTGGAACCGTCCCAAACTATGAGAAACTCGAAGAGTGGAGACGTAGCATTATGGTAATCACTCCTAATACCGCATCTGAGGTCATCTACCTCGAAAGCGATGGAAAACCAATGGCGGATAATACCAAGCAATTTCGTTGGATAGTAACTATTAAAGAAAATTTAGAAATTTTATTTGCATCGCAATTAGATGTATTCATTGCTGGAGATTTATTTTGGTATCCAGTTAAAGATAATCCTAATATCAAACAAGCACCTGATACTCTGGTAGTGTTTGGCAGACCTAAGGGAGATAGGGGTTATTACAAGCAATTTGAAGAAGAGAATATTCCGCCACAGGTAGTGTTTGAAATATTATCTCCTGGTAATACAACTAAAGAAATGGCAAAGAAACTCCTGTTTTATCAACGCTATGGAGTTGAAGAATATTACATTTACGACCCAGACCGAAATGAATTAACAGGTTTTTTGCGCTCAGAAGATTGGTTGCAAGAAATTAACCAGATTTACGGGTGGATAAGTCCCCGTTTGGGAATCCGCTTTGAACTCACCCCACAAACTCTAGAAATATATCGCCTTGATGGATATAAATTTCTTACACCCGTTGAGCTTGACCAAATACGTACACAAGAACGTCAAGCCAAAGAAGCAGCTCTCCAACAATTGCAGGAAGAACGCCAACGATATCAAGATTTATTGACACGACTGCAAGAGCGGGGAATTGATCCAGAACAATTATTGTGAAAATCGAAAAGTTTCGATCTCCGACTTTTTACAGAAGTCGGGGATTTTGCTTGTTGTTGAGTTTAACTAAACTGCTCCCCTGCATCCAGATTAAATAGTATTGGCAGAGTTTGCATATCTTGCTGCGATCGCAATTACACCATTGTTTTAATCTTCATTATTTTCTGCAAAATTGACTTGCTCATAAAGGTCGCGCAATTCAATTTGAAAATCAACCGTTTGCAGTGATAAAGTTGCAGAATCATCTTCAAGTTCAGTAAATGACCATTGACTTTCCGCAGTTTTTATATACTGCATCACATGATACTGATATTGGTCAATTAAAATATATTCCTTGAATTCTGGAATAGACCGATAATAAAAAAACTTGTCGCCTTGGTCATAATTTTTAGTCGATTTAGATAAAACTTCAGCAATTAACATTGGATTCATCACCGTTGTTGTGCTGGTTCCTGTATAAATAGGTTGTCCCTCAATCACCATCACATTGGGATATGTATGCTGCCGATAACGAGGTATCCACAAACGCACATCACCAATATAGACATCATAATTTTTACGCCTGAAAGCAATTTTTAAGGATGCAGCTAAATTCAAAGCAATTTTATTATGATTTGTAGTGCCACCCGTCATCGGTACAATTTCTCCATCACGGTATTCGCTTTTATATTGAGCCTTTTCTTCAAGTTCTAAATACTCTTCAGGTGTGTAATAGAATTTTTGTGTTTCTAACTGCATAAAGATACGACCTATGGTTGTGCGGTTATTGCGCGGCTAAAATTTTTTGATTATATTTCCATTTTAAAATACTGTTTAAGTTCTTGGCTAATTTCTGCTGCTTCTGCATCACTTACCCACTTGCCTAAACCTAGCTGATTGAGTAACTTTTTTATTCGTAGATAAATTAACAGTTTGAGATTTCCTACAGGCATAGCTGATGAACGAGGAATAACGTGGAAGTGGATGTGGTTGACTTGTTCACCCCATGAACAAACATGAATTTTAGCTGGTTTAACTACTCGTGAAAGTGCTGAACAAGAGTTTTGAATAATTTCACCTAAAGCACTTGCTTCTTCTGATGTAAGTTCCGCTAAATGTTCACAATGTCGTTTGAGTTTGATAATTAAATATCCTGGCAATAAAACAGGATTCAATGAATGTTCTACAACCCAGTAATTATCTTCATAAATAACTCCACCAGGCGCTTGTACTTTTCCAGCCAGCACACTGCAAGCAAGGCATCCATCCACTAACATCCGTCATCTCCTTGTCACTGAAATCTAATACACAACTTTCATATAGCAATCCGATTTGATTTGTGAAAATTCTCGGTGTCCAGATCCCCGACTTCTCAAAAAAGTTGGGGATCTAACTTTTCACGAATGATTTAGGATTGCTATATGAAAGTTGTACGCCAATAAATCCCATTTTCTCGCTGCATTAACTGGCAAGCAATAAACTCCCGTCGCAGGGTGGCGCAGTCAGGATGGTAGCGTTTGAGAATGTCATTTAGAAGGCGTTCAGGGTAGTTGATTCCCACTTCAAACTGGTTTGCTAACCACTTAAGAATAACTAGACGCTTTTTCCGACTAGCAGGAATTTCTTTGAGGCGATTGTCCTCAAAATAGTTTTTCAACACTTTACTTTCCCAAGCTTCAGTATCCACATCCTCTATCAAGGATGCTATTTTCTCAGGTGTAAAAATTTCCTTGCTAATGCTTTGTAAAGCCTCGCTATCCAATTGATATAGACGGCTGTTACCATCAGGACGCATTGTCACCAAATTTAGCTCCTTAAGTTTCGCTAAATGATGGGATACTGTCGGTTCCTTGAGTTGCAGTAGCACCGCTAATTCTTCGACGCTGCATTCCTGATTCGCCAAAATACCTATAATCTTCAATCGGCTATCATCCGCTAATGCCTTGAAAAAGCGCAGTAAGATATTAAATTGCTCTGGTTGCATAACTAACTTCTAATTAGACATCTATCTAATTAGAAGTATATCTAATTTCAAAGCTCAGATTCCCGACTTCTTAAAAAAGTCGGGGATCTTGCTTGTTGTTCAATTTAACTAAACTGTTCCTCTGCATCGAGGTTGAACAGCATTTGCAGAGTTTGCATACAGCGCCGTCTAGCTTCCACATCTTGCTGCGATCGCAATTGCACCATCGGGTCATGTAAAATTTTATTGACAATTCCCCGCGTTAATGCTTCGATGACCTCTTGATGTTTTTCAGCGAATTCCGAACCCAATCTCGACAAAGCTTTTTCTAACTCTTGTTCGCGGATGGTTTCGACTTTATTTCGCAGACAGCTAATAGTGGTAACAGTTTCCAGAGAGCGCCACCAAATATCAAAGGCTTCCACTTCTTCCTCTAAAAGTTTCTCGGCTTCCTGTGCAATCTTGCGACGGCTTTCATAGTTTTGCGCTACTACTGCCTTCAAATCATCCACATTAAACGCTTGCACATTTTCCAATTCATTTACATCCGCATGAACATTACGCGGCACAGAAATATCAAATAACATTAAAGAGCGCTGAACTTCTAAAACCATTTCTAATTTGGCACGGTCAAGTATTGGCTCTGTTGCCGAAGTACTTGTAAATACCAAATCACTATCGGCAATTACTGCCATCATTTCTGATATTGGATGAATTTTGATCGGTTGTTGAGGGAACAGCTTTGCTAATTCATGGGCGCGATCGCGAGAGCGATTTACAATACTAATTTCCACAGCACCTTTAGAAAGTAGGTGTTGCACCAGCAGCCGCGACATTTTACCAGCACCCAAAATTACCACTCGGCAAGCAGCTAAATTTGCCACTTTTATCTGCGCTAACTCTACAGCCGCCGAACTGATAGAGACAGCGCCAGTACCAATACTAGTTTCAGTACGAACCCGCTTACCAGCTGTCAGTGCTTGTTTAAATAATCGATTCAAAATGGTTTTTATACCGCTATATTGCTGTCCCAGTTTGTGAGTAGTCTTCACCTGAGCCAGAATTTGACCTTCTCCAAGAACCAGACTATCTAAACCACCTGCTACCCGCATCACGTGCATCACTGCATCATCATGTAGCAGCATAAACAAGTGTTGTCGCAGAGAAAGCACGGGTAATTTGCTGTATTCCGCAAGAAACTGCGTTATTTCCCGGATACCTTGGTCTGCTTCACTGGTAACAATATAGATTTCCAGGCGGTTACAAGTACTAAGAATTGCAACTTCATCAATATGGGGATAACTGGCCAGATGAGCGATCGCACTTTCAATTTGTGGTTCTGGAATGCTCAGTTTCTCCCGGACTTCTACTGGGGCTGTTTTATGGCTTAACCCCACCACTGCTATATTCATTTGCTAAATCGTAGTTACTAATTGGTAGTTGGCAATCGGGCATTGAGTGAGAAATAGGGAATGGGGAATTACTATTTATTGGTTGATAGTTTTTTCAACCAACAAACAATAACTAATCACTAAATACTAACTACTAACTAGTGTAAGGATGAAACATTTGGGTGAATATTTTTCCATTTTATAGAAAGATTTATTTCCAAATGCTTTATCTTTACTTTTACATTTCCCATTCCCTAAAAATTAGTTCAGTTGGAGAACTTTTGGTTCACCAAACAAGTGAATTGTGTCAACAAATCGAGCAGTTTTCGACTGGTTGGAAATAACCAAGCTTTGAGTTCTTGCCCCGTCCTTGAAGAAACGTACACCTTGCATGAGATTACCACTGGTAATGCCGCTAGCAGCAAACAGAATAGTTTTACCAGATGCTAGTTCATGAGCATCATAGACCTTATCGGGGTCATTGATATTCATAGACTTTAAACGATCGAGGTTAGCTTCTTTGCTTTCTCCAATCAGACCTGTTTTTACTACTGCGGGGTCGTAGATCAGTTGACCTTGGAAATGTCCACCCAAAGCACGCATTGCAGCTGCCGAGATTACACCTTCAGGAGCCGCACCGATACCCATCAGCGCGTGGATATTAGTTCCAGCAAAACCGCAGCTTATAGCTGCACCCACATCACCATCTGAAATTAGGGCGACTCTCGCTCCAGCCTCACGGATTTCTTTAATTAAATCGTTATGGCGTTCGCGCTTCATGACTACTACTACAAGTTCATCAATACCCCGGTCTAAAACCTCAGAGAGAATCTTCAGGTTTTCCGTGGCTGACTTGTTGATGTCTACCTTGCCCTTAGCTGCGGGAGGTGCTGCTAACTTCTTCATGTAAAAGTCAGGAGCAGCAAATAATCCACCCTTTTCAGAAATTGCCAAGACAGCCATCGAACCAGGTTGTCCATAAGCTACCAAGTTCGTACCTTCACAGGGGTCAACGGCAATGTCAATTTCAATTAGTTCATCAGGGTTACACAAACTACTGGCATTTGGTTGGGTACAAATACCAACTTCTTCCCCGATGTATAACATAGGCGCATCGTCGCGTTCGCCTTCCCCAATCACAATGCGACCCCGCATATAGATTTTATTCATCCGCTCCCGCATAGCTTCCACAGCTACCTGGTCAGCGATGTTTTTTTCGCCTTTACCCATCCACTTTGCGGATGCGATCGCGGCTTGCTCTACTACTTCAATAATCTCTAACCCAAGTGTATTTTCCACAGAGTCTGCCCTCTCAACTGCTTGAATTTCCGCCGCTTTATCTGGCTATTTCAGTCTTCAAGTCTACCAAAGGGCGGATACACGTGGAAGAAAGTTAAGTTTTACTGCTAACTCGTTAGAAAAGTGCCAGTTAAGACATCCTGATTTTCTACCCCTACTACTCCAGTATAAAGCGTGTTCAAAAGCAACTAAGTTAAGAACTAGCACAAATGGGTAGCAGTGTATATCTAGAACATTGCTTTTCTTCAGTGTTTATCTTTAGGTCTAAAATAATAAATGAAAAAACTGGTAAATTCACTAAAAACTAAAAAACGAGGCGCAAAGTAACGAGGCGCAAAGTAAAGAGCTTGTCAAATTCAGAGGTTAATCGTGTTTATCGACTACATCACCCTCATGTTAATCAACATGGTAGCTGGGTTATTTCTACTGGCTGACTATGTGTACCGTGGTATAGATAATTCAAATCAAAGACCGTGGATTCCGGGATTTGGAATTACGGGTGCGATCGCACTCACAACTGGTTTACACATGACCTTCACCTGGCCAGTAGTGGGTAGCTTTAATATTGCCTTCGGTGAGACAAGTGTTTTATTTGGAATCTTGTTTATTGCGGCTGCGATCGCTCTTGCTCAAGGTTGGGATTTATTGACAATCGCAATTTACGGCTTCTTTGCTGGTGCAGTTGCGATCGTTGTTGGTATCCGCATCATCAACTTGAATTTGACAAAGCAACCGCTTTTATCGGGAATCGGCTTTATTTTAACTGGATTAGGTGGTATTTTTGCAGCACCAACTCTTTATTGGAAAACCAACCGAACTTGGCGACTAATTGGCGTAGCAGTGCTAATAATAGCCGCTCTAATTTGGGCATTAACTGGATATTTGGCTTATTGGAATCATTTAGAAAGTTTCCAAAAGTGGGTTCCAGCGCCGATGCGGTAAGCAATGATCTAGGCTAGAGACATAGTTAAAACTTTGCTTAAGCTCAATATGCTAGACTTTCTTAATCCCCTCTTAAATCGCCATCCAGAACGAGTCAAAGCCAATGTCGAACTTTACACATGGCAAACTTGTCCTTACTGCATTCGTGCCAAAATACTGCTGTGGTGGAAAGGTGTAAATTTTACTGAATACAAAATCGACGGCGACGAAGCAGCCAGAGCTAAAATGGCAGAACGCGCCAACGGTCGCCGTACCATACCACAAATTTTTATCAATAACCAGCACATTGGCGGCTGCGATGACCTCTATCAATTAGACACACAAAGTCAACTCGATCCCCTTTTAGCCCAAGCCGCTATTTAGAAATCAAATTAGCCGCCAACAATTTCCTTAGTAATGCGATGTTCGGCAATTTTGGATTTTAAATTGCTCGGTAAGCAAGTTCGTAGTAAGGACTTTAGTCCTTAATTTTCTAAGCACTTTAGTGCTTACCACAAACTTTTCATTACTAGCTTAGACATTGTGCCAATGAAAAGTGCTGAGTTCCGAGTTCCTCGGCTTAGAGTTAAAAGACCGCCCACCAGGGGCGGGGTATCAACCTTCTCTCGGATTGGAAGATTCCGCCCACTAGGGGCGGGGCATTAACCATAGTAATCAAGTGCTTAAGTAAGAAAAAATACTCAGCACTCAGCACTCAGCACTCAGCACTCAGTACTGAGATAGTAAACTGTAGCGCAAGTTTGCCCACCTTTAGGGCAAGGAGTATCGAATTGATAAAAATATGCTAACTAAGTATACAGAATATCTTATACATCAACAATGGATGAGTTATGCCTTAGAATTAGCAAAAACAGCAGGTGATGCAGGTGAAATCCCTGTAGGTGCTGTTATCATTGATTCAACAGGCAAATTGCTGGCACAAGGAGAAAACAGAAAAGAGCGCGACAAAGACCCTACCGCTCATGCGGAAATTATCGCTCTAAAAACAGCTGCAACAACTTTACAAAATTGGCATCTTAATGAATGCACCCTCTATGTAACTCTCGAACCTTGCCCAATGTGTGCAGGTGCAATCATTCAATCACGATTAGGACTACTGGTATATGGAGTAGACGATACAAAAACTGGCGCAATTCGTACAGTTATTAACATCCCCGATAGCGCTGCTTCTAATCATCGCTTACAGGTAATTGGAGGCATTCTAGAGTCAGCTTGTCGTCAGCAATTACAGACTTGGTTTGCTACTAGGCGGCGTCAGGTAAACTAACAGACAGAGGTAAAACTGTCCATCTAGTACGACACAAGTCACACAAGAGAATCTACGGTGTAACTAATCAGGCATTTCATTAAATTTTACCCGTCAATCTAGCTGCATCCGTCATGGTGGAATTTTACTCTTCATCCGATACCAGCCAGCAAACCTCGGCAAATCCTCAGGTAGATAGCACTACCTCAAGGGTTTCTCCTTGGTTAAGTCCCCTGGCATATTTATTAGGGCGTCACTGCCTATTACCACTATTCTTTGGACAAATTAGAATAACCGGACAAAAAAATATCCCCACAACTGGGCCTGTGATCCTTGCGCCTACACATCGAGCGCGTTGGGATGCCTTGCTTGTACCCTACGCTACCGCTTGTCTGAGAAAGCAAGACTTGCGATTTATGGTGACTATTGACGAATGCCAAGGTTTGCAAGGCTGGTTTGTTCGACGTTTAGGGGGATTTCCCGTAAATTCTAAGCATCCGTCAATCCGCACGCTGCGACATGGAGTAGAGCTACTTCAGCAGCAAAAAACCCTGGTAATCTTTCCAGAAGGTAACATTTTTCGTGATGGTCAAGTTCACCAGTTAAAGCCAGGAATTGCTCGTCTTGCTTTGAGTGCTGAATCTAGTCATTCCGGTCTGGGAGTGAAAATTATACCTATAGGCATTAACTACAGCCAACCTTATCCCAATTGGGGTACAGATGTGAGTATTGACATTGGCTCCCCAATCAGAGTCGCGGATTACATGAATGGCTGTATAAAACAAGATGCAAAAAACATCACAACTGATTTAGCAAAGGTACTGCAACAATTGAGCCATCAAGAAACAAAAATTACTAACCGCGCATTTGCAGAAATTACTAATTCTTGATATAGTCAAACCTGATAATCATTTGACCGTGCATAATTCAGAAACTGCACCTTTTCAATATTTGACACTAATTACTAACTGCTATATTCATTCTGAGTAAGTCACAAAAGATTAGTGGTGTTTTGCAACCTTTGAGTATGTATATATAGATTACCCTTTATTGATGATATATTTAGCCAATTTGGCATTTTTTTGAGCCAAGAGCTAATTAATTGCCTGCAAATTACTAAATTGCTTGATAAAAGTTGGGAAGGGCGGACTGAAGACATCGCTATTCTTAACTCGTTTGGTGCGATGCCTACGGCGGGCTACGCCTACGCAAATACTTCAAGCAGTGCTTTGGGAAAATTATTCTGCCTAAATATCCCAGTTAACCAGAGATAATTATTGGCGAGGAAAGTCGGTAGTTAAGCAGATGGGAACCTACTCCAGCGTAGGTATCGCTCGTCACAGCGATATAAGTTAGTTGGTATACAGAGGTAATGGGAACTCTATTAAACTGATTTTTAGTCTAAATCAGAGATACTTAGGATGTAACTTTGCTTTGTCCAAGACCAAAACAGAGTTAAGATACCCGAAGTTTCCATAACTCTTTTATATAGTTGTCGCACTAATTGATCCCATGAACACTGCTGTCGCTGTTACCTTGATGCACCGTACTGTTTTATCAGTTATAGCAGTCCTCAGCCTGCTATCACCTGTGAATGCTCAGGTATCACAGTCACCAGGCACTACCAGCCAACCACAACTCATTGACCCCAACGCTCCTAATAACCTCCGCCCCATAACCGAAAGTAACAGCCTCTTGAGCATTGCAGGTGGCGATCGCTTAGTAAAAGATGCAGAACAAGCCGTTTCTGCTCAAAACTACCCTTTAGCTGCCAAGAAACTGCAAGAAGCACGTCAAGTTTATAATCAGCTATCTAATTTTTATCAAGAGTTAAATTCTAGCTTTTCGGGAATTGACAACAAAGTTTCTGATTCTCAGCGTCAAAAAGCTTTATTAACAGCCCAAAAACGAGATGAGGCTACTTTTCAGCTAGCATTGGTACATCGGGCACAAAATCAGCCAGAATTAGCTGTACCATTGTTGATTCAAATAATTAAGAGTCAAAACCCAACGCGGGATTTAGGTAAGAAAGCTTATAAACAGTTGTTTGAGTTGGGTTTTGTTGATTCTCCCTATCCCAGAGAAGGTGGTAATTCATCCTCCTCATCCCCAAAAAAATAAATTAGATTATTGTTGCCTCTTTTTGCCTACATTTTCCTAAGCAGTTGCTTGGGAACGCCCCAGTGCTAGGATAGAGCTATCCGCCGTCACCTTGACCCAGCGTTCTCAAGCAATACACTCCAAAGGCGCCTCTATCTACAGCCTTGCCAAAGCCTGAAGTTGGCACAGGCATTTGCTCTATATCTGTTAATAATAGAAAAGTAAGTTTTTTCAGGAATTGCGATGATTAGTCCGCAACAGGTTGAGGAAATGATCAAGGCGGAACTGCCAGACGCACAAGTTCAGGTGCAAGACTTGACTGGTGGCGGCGACCACTATCAAGTGACAGTAGTTTCATCGCACTTTGCAGGTAAAGGACTAGTGCAACAGCACCAGTTAGTTTATGGTGCGTTGGGTCAAGCTATGTCAACTGAAGCGATTCATGCCTTGGCGGTGAAAACATACACTCCCGAAACTTGGCAAGCAACAGCAGGTTCCTAAAGTTAGGAGTTAGGAGTAGAGACGCGATTAATCGCGTCTGTACAAGAGTTAAGAGTTATGAATTATGAATTTTTAACTCCTCACTCTTCACTCCTCACTCCTCACTCTATTAATGCAACATAGGAAACATAAATACCATGACACCAGAACTCAAAGACAAAATTGATAGCTTGGTACAAGAAAACAAGATTTTAGTTTTCATGAAGGGAAACAAGTTAATGCCCCAATGTGGTTTCTCTAACAACGTTGTGCAGATTCTCAATACCTTGGGAGTTCCCTTTGAAACAGTTGACGTTCTATCAGATCCTGAAATTCGTCAAGGTATTAAAGAATACTCTAGCTGGCCCACAATTCCCCAAGTGTATCTCAATGGTGAATTTCTTGGCGGTTCTGATATCTTAATTGAACTGTACCAAAAAGGTGAATTGCAGCAAAAGGTAGAAGTAGCATTAGCTTCTTAATCTTTCTTTACGCAAACTAAAGGATATGCTGCTGAATTTGCCTTTCGCAATCAAGGCAATGTGCCGTTTTTAATACAATACGGTTCAGTTGAGGGAGACAGGGCTTGGTGGGGGAGACAAGGAAGAAATTTATTTCTTCTTGTCCTTTTTATCCTTGTCCCAGTGAAGAGAAAATGCTTAACCCAAGCGTATTGGTTTTTAATATCCTTGAAGGGAGAGACACTATATTCTCTCCTTTCAAGGTTTTTTAATCGGTTTCTGACAAAAATACTCTTTGTTGGACTTAATTTCATAGCTAGCCAACAATCCCCTCAGTCGCATTGGCAAAACCAATATAGGACTCAGGGGATGCGTTTAATCAATACAATATCTCCAAAATTTCACACCACGACAACCCGTTGACCAATACAAATAATATGCTATAATTATCTGCGGTAATTAACGGTTACTATCAATGACCAGGTAAATGGTACTTAGTAGTAATCGGGTTGTGGCTGTGGGACTGCAAAGTTCGATCCATCGTACAAGTAGCGGCTGGCTTCCTCTTCTAGGCGATGAATTAGAAAAGGTTCAATGACGTTGCTATGTCGCAGTGCGGCTAGATATCCATCCAAATACATCCGCATATCATCCGTGCGATAACCGCGATTCCATAGCTCGATGAAGGCATCGGTGAGTCTTTGGTAATAGCGGATGGTTTGTGTGTCTTGGAGCATAACTGCTGTATTAATCTCTTTGGAATGAGAATTGTAAATGATTCACGTTCAAATGTGAAGTGTAATTTCACTTTGGCATTAACTCAAAGTCAACACATCTACTTTGGGTAGTACCCTCATAGCAGCTACAAGCTACTTTAATCCTATTCCAGAAAACATCGATTCTAGTTAGCTGCTAAGTTATTTTTTTTGATTTTCACAATCAACAGCCCAATTGTATTGATGTTATATTCCTGGATAGAAGCACTGAATTTTTGAGAAAAAATCGACTTTCATCAGGTTGAAAAGCTGTTGTAGTAGTGCTTAACTGGTTGGGTTCTAGATATTTGCCACATAACACCCATCTAAAAGCAAAATGTTAAGCTAAAAGAACTTTTCATAAGTCTAACAACACTTTCGAGAAATTTAATAAAAACTTAATAATATTTCTAATCGCCTATGGCAAGGCATAACTTAAAGATATTGCCACTCATTTTATTAGGAAATGTAAAGTTAATTGCAATTGAAGTAACAAAGGCTACAAAACCTTAGAGATGGGCTTGTTACTTTGAAAGTCATCGATGCTAAGGGATCTTGCCACCGTGGGTTCGGTTTGTATAGAAATCATTGAGGGGAATCCCCATCTGAGGTCGTTGTTGGGTTGGCACTTGCAACAACTGGAATACCGCGTGCACCAAGCTGCCAGTATTTATCAAGCAAGGGAAGTATTTTTAAGCCATCAACCAGCACTGATAGTTTTAGATGCAGACCTGCCTGATGGTGATGGCATTGAGTTTTGTCGTTGGTTGCATCGTCAGCAGCAGCCTCTAATCTTAATGCTATCTGCCCGGAATAGTGAAGCTGATATAGTTGTAGGTTTAAAGGCGGGTGCAGATGATTACCTGAGCAAACCTTTTGGGATGCAAGAGTTTTTGGCACGGGTAGAGGCACTGATTCGCCGGAAGCGCACACCTACTGCACCAGCTTATTTGGATTATGGCACTTTGCAAATCGATTTAGTTCAGCGTCGTGTCCGCTTTCAAGGCGAGTTTATTGACTTAACGCCCCAGGAATTCAGTTTGCTGTACGTTTTAGCACAAGCTGGAGGAGTACCTCTAAGTAGATCGGAATTGCTGCGTCGTGCTTGGCCTGACGCTATTGATAACCCTCGTACTATTGATACTCACGTTTTATCGCTGCGGAAAAAGGTTGAACTCGATCCCCGGCAACCCAATTTGATTCAAACTATCCGCAATGTTGGATACCGTTTTAACATGGAAATTTTGAATACCAATATTTCACAGTCACAGACAACAAAGTTAGCTAGAGAGAGATTTAATAATCAACGTTCAACACTTACTAGTAGTCAAGTGTGAATGGGGCATTGGGCATGGAGGAGTTAAGAAAATGACTACTGATTCCTGTCTCATCCAAAATTTAAAATCCCAAATCGTCTTGATTTGCTGCTTGAATCAGACTTTTTCGTAATTCAATCCAGTCTATCTCTGAGGCTGTTTGATTTGCGAATAAATGACCTTGTTGCAGGTGTAATAACCGAGTACAAAACATCTGGGCTAGTTCCAGTTGGTGATTTACCATCAGAATCGTGGTTTGATGAGTTTGACTCAACTGAGTTAAGATTTGCATTAGATGAGAAGCCGTACCAGTATCAAGGGCAGAGGTTGGCTCATCTAATAATAATATTTTAGGTTGGATGAGTAAGGCGCGAGCGATCGCTACTAGTTGTCGTTGTCCTGCAGAAAGTTGCACCTCTGTTCGCTCTAACCATTCATTGGGAATGTGCAGTTGTTCTGTCCAGTAATCGACTCGTTGCTGAATTGTCTGTTTGGGCAAACCACGCAAAACTAAAGGATAAGCCAAGGCTTGCCCAACTGTCATCCCCAACAGCTTTGATTCTTGCAATACAAGTACAAGCATTTGCCGTAGCTGGATGACGGGAATTTGGCGATATTCTTGATTTTCTAGATAGAGTTTACCAGTGGTGGGTTCAATTAGGCGGTTGAGGAGACGTAATAACGAAGTTTTCCCAGCACCTACTGGGCCTACAATGGCAATGCGTTCGCCGCAGGCGTTGGCTTTGCCATCGCTCTGGAATACCTCTAAGGAAATATCCTGCAATATGGGGTATCCCTGCTGATTGCCGGGAAGTTGGGTTTTCAGCTTTGTAAACAGATTAACTTGCTCTAGCCTGAGTGTGGCTTTTGCTGTATTCAAGGGGAGTGAGGGAGATGAGGGAGATGAGGGAGATGGGGGGAGAGGGGCGGAGGAAGATGAGGGACAAGGGGACAAGGGGATAAATAAAACTCCTAACTCTTAACTCCTAACTCCTAACTCAGCACTCTTTTGCCCCATGCCCAATTTTAAGTTAATTGTGCAGTAGTTAAGGCTGTAGCGATCGTCCAGCTATCGACTAATAATAGCAGCAGAGTGAATACTAGTAAAATCAGGTACATCCAGGGCTGCGCTAAAGGGCGAACATCTGTGGTGTCAATGCTCGTTTTTGCTTGGACAATTTGCACCAAACGGGCAAATCCAGCTACACGCATCGGTAGTAAATAAGCTTTCCCATCGTGGCTAAGGAAGTAATAAACTAGCCCTCCTTGACCGGTGCTACGGGGTTTTAAGTCTTTCACCTCTGACCAAGGTAAAGACCAGCCTTTACGAAAAAAGCGAGGCACCCAGGCGGGGTAAGTAACCTGAATTCCCTCGTCATCTACCGTTACTTGTTCAGTCAATACAGCATACAAGGCAACGAAGCCGATGGTAATCCCTATCCACAATAATTCTGGAGGTACGGGTGCAGCTGTTACCTGCGATAAGAAGGGTAATGGAACTGTAAGTGCTATGTATAGACTCAGCAACGTTATCCGAATCAAAGGAGACAGACGAAAAACAGAAGCTGAGATATTGGCTGAGTTTGCTGTCACGGCTCAATTACAATGCTTTTCTTCATTGTAGGGTAGGTCTATGTCCCTGGTAGTTGGCGTGTGGTAATTCAGGGTAAATACTTTTGCACTACAATCCAACCAGTAAGAGATACCCAGGCAAATCCGATAAACAGAATAATATTTACGCTGATGTGTAAGGGTCTAGCCCAAGGTCGTCTAACACTAATTTGGGTGGCACTGAAAGCAGACACTAGAACTAGTGCGACCACTATTAATCCAGCGATTAAGTGTGATGAGTGACCTAAAGAACCAAAGTGCCCGAAAGTGCCAACAATGCCGATCGCTAGCAATAATAGCACTAAACTTACCATACTGATGCCCATTGTATAGTGGAGCGATCGCACCTCTTTATTACCGCCTATAAATGGGGTAATAAAAGGGAATTGCTGCGAAGTTCTTGCCCGAAACATCCAAACGCCGGTGACTGCTAACATCAGATATGCCAGCAGGGATAATCCCATTGACCAGGCCGCTATTTTCCACAACCAAAGAAATGAAGGCAGATTCATAAGATTGATTGTAGATGAGAGTCGGGAGATGAGGAAGTAGGGGGAGAATGCCAATGACAAATGACAAATGACCAATATATAAAAAGGGCTGCCGAATTCAGCAACCCTTAAATTTAGCTAAATTTTTTTTAATCAATCAACAGATGCTAAACTAGCCATTTGTAAGGGTTTTGTAGTATCTCCGATTTTTGTATTAATTTGCTGCACCATTGGTTTGATATTAAAAGGGTCTTCTCCATCTGATGAGTCTGTATCAAACTCATAAGTACTAGGTTCGTCGAGCATCAGGCGATCGCACGGAATCTTATCGGATAAAATTGCACTTGCCATCATCCCTGTATGAATCTCCACTTGACCTTTTCGCGGAGCTTCAAAAACTAAACGTTGTCCAGGGAAAACAACCCTTTCAAAGTACCAGTTGGGAATATTGGAGATGCGAGCTACCTGTATTTTGCTCGTGACATTAATGTAGCAGCAGAGAATTTTTCCCGATTGCTTAGGTGGTAGAGGATCTAATATTTGAGCCATAACTGCTGAGGAGCTTTACGCCACAATTTGACATTACACTAGTCAAGCCTAGCACTCACCGATCCCCACTTGCTGTAACTGCGAATACCAACTGAGTAGTTGTAGATTATTTCTGTCTAAAGATATATTTTTAGTTATGAAAATTTTGTTAGACTTCACACCTTTTTCGGAATTATACACTATAGATAAAAGTTTTTGATATTTTTTCTGGTATAAAAGTTTCAATTCTCTTAAAACAGATTGTTAGGGAATTGACACAACAACGATCCCCTTGCTTTTTGCGTAGCGAGGAAATGAGTTTTGCTGTTTCATCTATCCCACGATTAATCGGCTGGGATCGCCGCTTAATGAATAAACTCAATGTTATGGTAAAACTATATGAAAAAATATCTTCAGAAAGCTCTCTATAAATTCCATGTATGTTTTATGTACAGCAACTTTAGCGTTTTCCGCAGTTGCTAAGAGAATGTCAAGCAAAATTGTGATGAATAAAACCAAATAAAACAAGCACACACTTGAAAACTAGATGTTTCTCTCGCTTTCTCCACAGATTGGCAAGATGGAAGTTAAAACACAGATGATGGAAAATCGAATTCTTTATGTTCGCCTTCCTTGTAACCCCATCTTTCCGATTGGGGTTGTCTACCTGAGCGATCATGTGCACAAGCAGTTTCCTAATATTGAACAGCGCATCTTTGATTTGGGAACAGTGCCGCCTTTAGACTATAGTTCGGCTCTGGATCGTTGTATTGATGAATTTAAACCGACACTACTAGTATTTTCTTGGCGGGATATTCAAATTTATGCCCCAGTCGGCGGACGTGGTGGTAATCCCCTGCAAAATGCCTTTGAATTTTACTACGCCAAGAATCCTCTATTGAAACTACGCGGCGGATTGGGCGGTTTGCGAATCTTCATCGCTTACTATGTAGAGTTGTGGCAAAACCAAAGCTTAATCAAACGCGGTTTAAAACGTGCCCAAAAATATCATTCTGATGCTCGTGTAGTTGTCGGTGGTGGTGCAGTCAGCGTATTTTACGAGCAACTGGGTAGAAGTTTACCTCAAGGGACAATTATTTCTGTGGGTGAAGGCGAAACCCTGCTGGAAAAACTTTTAAGTGGCAGAAATTTTCGAGATGAACGCTGTTACGTTGCCGGAGAAACTCAACCACGAAAACGGCTAATTCACGAACAACCTACCCCCATAGAAAAAACAGCTTGTAACTACGACTATATCGAAAGCATCTGGCCGGAATTTAACTATTACCTGCAAGAGCAAGACTTTTATATAGGTGTACAAACTAAGCGTGGTTGTCCTCACAACTGTTGTTATTGCGTCTACACCGTTGTCGAAGGCAAACAAGTACGCATCAACCCAGCAGATGAAGTAGTTGCTGAGATGCGCCAATTATACGATCGCGGCATTCGCAATTTCTGGTTTACCGATGCCCAATTCATCCCCGCAAAAAAATTTATCGCCGATGCCATAGAACTCTTGCAAAAAATCGTCGATTCTGGTATGACAGATATCCACTGGGCAGCATATATCAGAGCCGACAATTTAACACCCGAATTGTGCGACTTGATGGCGAAAACTGGGATGAACTATTTTGAAATTGGTATTACCAGTGGTTCTCAAGAACTCGTGCGGAAAATGCGGATGGGGTACAATCTGCGAACCGTCTTGCAAAACTGCCGTGATTTAAAAGCAGCTGGTTTTAATGATTTGGTTTCCGTCAACTACTCCTTTAACGTCATTGACGAACGTCCCGAAACCATCCGCCAAACCATCGCTTACCACCGCGAACTAGAACGGATTTTTGGTGCTGATAAAGTCGAACCTGCCATCTTCTTTATTGGATTGCAACCCCATACCCATTTGGAAGAATACGCTTTTAAAGAAGGCATCCTCAAACCAGGGTACGATCCAATGAGTTTGATGCCGTGGACAGCCAAAAAACTTCTCTGGAATCCCGAACCCCTTGGTTCATTCTTCGGCGAAGTCTGCTTACAAGCTTGGCAACAAAATCCCAACGACTTCGGACGCGAAGTCATGAAAATCTTAGAAGAGAAACTTGGTTGTGCTGAATTAGAAGAAGCACTTTCTGCACCAATAAAAAGTAAAGAAAAACAGTTGGCTGGAGTTTTATAAACTCTTTTAAGGTAGGCATCTTACCCGCCATTTTCTCTTTCTAGTTCCCAGACTCTTTGTAGAAAAATTCAACCCCACCCCCTACCCTTAAGAGCTTGCTTTTAGGGAAGCGTTTGCGTAAGCCCTTAGGGGTGGGGTGACGACTATATAGCAAAGTGCTGAGTGCTGAATGCTGAGTAGAAACTCAGTATTATCAAAGGTTTCAGCAACCAACATAGTCCTAACCTATGCTTCGACTGCTATAATTCCAACGAAGTGAGAACCGCTATAATTTTGTCCTCCGATTGGGCAGCAAAATTTGCTACCAAAAAGATAGCAATAGTCGCACAGAAAATTGCTAATATTCGTAATATATCAACAGGTGAAAGTATGAAAAATTGGCTCTCCTAGACTAGTTATAAAAAATTAATACTTGATATCAGGTTAAATCCCTACATAGTAAGGGATTCAAGAAGAACAAAGCATATTTTTATTAAATCTTTGATTCTACTTGACAAAAACCTAGTTATATCAATTGTTTTAGCCGTTTTTTAGTGTTAATTTATCAACCGAAGTCTGGGAGAGCCGAAAAATTATTCACCTATTACTTGTGAATTGGGAGCCCATAGTAAATGCAGCGATAGAAAAGTAGAGGACCATTCTTACCCTGAATAGCATAACGTTTGCATACAGTATAGCTGTTGTTAGAAGGGAATGGAAGACAAAAATAGGGAGTGCTACAAAGGTTTTTTGGATATGGTGAACTACTATGGGACAACACATTCGGAGTTTCAGAATAGGCTGCGGAGGTAGAGACAGCTAAGGCTGTGGCTATAACAAAAGGAATGGATTTAATTGAAAATTTCATGTTTAATTCTCCGTTGTAAATCAACAACTTCATTTGATTGATTAGAAAGACTAAAGTAAGTTTTCAATCAAAAAAATTTGCTTCACCCGGTTATGTTTTACCCGTGTTTGCGCTTTTGGGTTTTATACGTGCGATCGCTCTTTGTAGCCGATGGTCTATAACTACATTCACCAACTTGACTTTCTACTTTCCAAGATGGCTTACTTTGCTTAGATTTCACCAGATCAGTTTTGGATCAGCGAGAGGTGATCTTAAGCATCAACTTTTTGCATAAATGGTAAACTCGGTGGTAATAGCTTATATATATCGCTGCAAAAGCCCACTTTTGCCATTATGATGTCTACTCTCAAAGCATCTTTATGGGGTATAGCTAGAATTAAACAAGCCAGAAAAGAAAAGGGTTGGACAATTGACGATCCAACATGGCTTGAGGAAGCAAGTAAAATTTTAGGTACAGATTGGCAAGAAGAAGGTTTTTTTGCTGAAGGGATTTCTCAAGGAACTTGGAAACGCTTTTTAGCAGGAAAATTACCCATTAATACCGGAGCTTTTAAAGCTTACTGTTTAGTTCTTGGACTTAACTGGAATGAGATTGTTGAGCGAAATAGACACCGAGATTGGGGTGAAGCACCAGATGTATCTATTTTCTATGGTCGTACTCAAGAAGTGCATCTTTTAGAGCAGTGGACTATACACGAAAACTGCCGCTTGGTAGTAATTTTAGGTATGGGTGGTATAGGTAAAACTGCTCTTGCTGCCAAACTGGGACAGCAATTTCAGCATGAATTTGAGTATATAATTTGGCGAAGTCTCCGTAATGCTCCTGTGGTGGAAGAAATATTGACAGAAATGATTCAGTTTCTCTCAGACCAACAGGAAATAGACTTGCCAAGGAACTTAGATGGTAAAATATTACGGCTAATATATTACTTACGTTTACGTCGCTGTTTGTTAGTGCTGGATAATGCTGAGGCAGTACTTAAAAGTGGCGATCGCACAGGTAACTATCGAGAAGGATATTCTGGTTACGGTCAGCTATTGCGATGTATTGCAGAAACATCTCACAAAAGTTGTTTAATCCTGACTTCTCGCGAAAAACCCAAAGGATTAGCAAGATTAGAAGATGAAATATCCGTTCGCTGCTTGCAATTAACTGGTTTACCCACACAAGCAGGAAGAGAAATTTTCTTGACTAAAGGCTCTTTTATTGGCTCACAAGATGAATGGCAAGTTTTAATTTCCCATTATGCCGGAAATCCCTTGGCATTAAAGATTGTGGCTGCGGCAATTAGAGATTTTTTTAAGAGGAATATTTCCGAATTCTTGCGATTTTTAAATCAAGGTACATTCATTTTTGATGATATCCGCGATTTATTAGATAGACAGTTTCATCGTCTGAGCAAATTAGAACAAGATATTATGTATTGGCTGGCTATTAATAGAGAGCCAATAACTTTGAGAGAATTGCAAGATGATTTGATTGCCAATCTACCGGATTGTGAAATTATACAGGCGATCGCATCTTTGCAACGTCGGTCATTGATTGAAAAAAATGCCGATGATTTTACCCAGCAGCCTGTCGTTATGGAGTACATTACCGCTCAATTAATTGAGCGTATTTGCCAAGAAATTATTGACGAAAAAATTGAGTTATTTCAAAGCCATGCTTTGATTCAAGTAACTGCTAAAGATTATATCCGAGATAGTCAAATTTTCCTGATATTGCAACCACTAATTGAAAAACTACTCGCTAGCTTCGGTTCTGCCAAAAATATTGAAAGCTATTTAAAAAAAATTCTGTTCAAACTAAAAAATGAATCTTCTATAGAAACAGGATATATTAGCGGGAATATCATTAATATTCTCCGTCAATTAAAAATAGATTTAAATGGTTATGACTTTTCACATCTCAGAGTTTGGCAAGCAAATCTTGAAAATATCAAATTGCATAATGTCAATTTTGCTTATTCAGATTTAACTAAATCCGTTTTTTCGGAAATTTTGGTTAACGTGATGTCTGTAGCCTTTAGTCCGGATGGTAATTTGTTAGCTACAGGTTGTGCCGATGCTAACATTCGCTTGTGGCAAGTGCAAACAGGCAAACATCTTCTTACCTTTAGAGGACACACCAACCAAATATTTTCAGTTGCTTTTAGTCCTCAAGGTAATATCCTTGCTAGCGGTAGTGTTGATTCTTTAGTGAAACTTTGGGATATTAGCACTGGCAAAGAAATTAGAACATGCAGGGGACACGATTTGGGAGTGTCTTCAGTAGACTTTAGTCCGGATGGGAAAATTTTAGCCAGTGGTGGTTTAGACAACATAGTAAAGCTTTGGGATGTCAGTACAGGACTTTGCCGAAATACTTGTAAAGGACATAGCAATCAGGTATTTTCAGTAGCTTTCAGCTTTGATGGTAAACAAGTTGCAAGTGGCAGTTTAGATACCACTGTCAAGCTTTGGGATATTATTACTGGCAAAGAAATTAAAACTTGCATCGGACATACTAACGTAATATTTTCAGTGGCTTTCAGCCCTGATAGTCAGCAGGTCGCAAGTGGCAGTTTAGACACTACTATCAGGCTTTGGGATATTACCACCTGCAAAGAAATTAGAACTTGCACCGGACACACTAACGGAGTATTTTCAGTAGCATTCAGCCCTGATGGTAGAACCCTAGTTAGTGGCAGTGCGGACAAAACAGTGAGGCTGTGGGATGTCAGCACCAGTACTTGCCTGAAAACTTGCACCGGACACATTAATAGTATTCACTCAGTCGCTTTCAGCCCAGATGGACACACAGTAGCCAGTGGCAGCATCGACCAAACGATGAGGCTATGGTCTATCGATAGCGGCATCTGTCTGAGAACTTCTAGAGGATATTGTAATATAATATACTCTTTATCATTCCATCCAGTGGAACTAAAATTAGCCAGTGGTAGTTCCGATCAAGCAGTTAGGCTGTGGGATATTAATACGGGTGAATGCCTGAATACTTTGTATGGTCATACTTCTCAGGTATATTCCGTGGCATTCAGTTATGACGGCAAGACCCTGGCAAGCGGAAGTTTTGACGCCTCTGTGAAGCTATGGGATGTCAATACGGGTGAATGTTTGAATACTTTCCAAGGACATACTAACTGGGTACATTCAGTAGCATTCAGTCCCGATTGCAAAATATTAGCTAGTGGCAGTTTTGATGCCTCAATTAAGCTTTGGGATGTCAGCAGTGGTGCGGAGTTAAGAACTTTATTAGGACACAGCGAAGGAGTGTTTTCAGTAGCATTCAGCAGTGATGGTAACAACCTAGTCAGCGGCAGTATAGATACCGCGGTCAAACTTTGGAATGCCAGAAACGGTTTAGAGGTTATGACGTTTAACGGACACAGCAATTATGTCTTCTCAGTCGCCTATAGTCCGGATGGTCATACTCTGGCTAGTGGCAGTGCCGAACATACAGTTAGACTGTGGGATATCATTACAGGAAAATGCCTCAGAATTTGTAGCGGACATAACAACTGGGTAACTTCCGTTGCCTTCAGTCCCTGTGGTAAATTCTTAGCTAGTGGCAGTGCAGACCATACAATTAAGCTGTGGGATGTGACTACAGGTGAATGCTTGTACACTTACCACGAACATACTCATGTAGTATCTTCAGTCATCTTTACTCCTCAAGGCAAAACACTTGCTAGTGGTTCCCAAGACCAGACAATAAAACTATGGGATATCAAGACAGGCAAATGTCTCAAAACCTTGAGAACTCCTAGACTTTACGAAGGTATGAACATTATAAAGGCTTATGGTTTAACATCAGCACAAAAAGCCAGTTTGATAACTCTCGGCGCGTTGGCTGAACCATAGTATTAGATATTACCATTTTCCGAGATAGCATAATTCATAGCTTAAACAGTAAACTAAATAGTTGTATAGCAGTTCCCGACCTAGTGAGATACGCTTTCAAAGCTACTAACCTTGGTAAAAAAGATTTGGGTGTACCTCAGTTGCTTAGGAAACGCTATAAGCACTAATTTCAAACTCTTTCTTAATCAACGCTCTTTGTGGTTCGTTTAACTCAACCTCCATGTTAGAAGGCTCAATACTCCAACAATTAGAAACATCCCATCGCCATACCACCAGGCCAATTCGATTCGGTGTTTACTACAAAAATACCCTAGTTGCCCTGTGCCACGCTCTAGAAGACCATATCTTAACCGACGACGGTACACCCCTAGTCATCACAGCCTTCCAGCAGGGTAAATGGTATCTACAAGAAGCTGAACGATATGCAGACATCGCCCAGTGCAGCCGCCAAATTGCCATCATGGCTGCCTCTGAATCCGGCTTTGCTGAACATCCTACCAGTCAGTTACCCAATGTAGATTTAGTAAGATTAGATCCAAGCGATCCAGTAGCGCAAGAGTGGCATTTAATTATTTTATCGCCAAAATACACAGCAATGGTAATTTGTCAAGAATTATCAGAGGCTGATTATGGCAGCGCTGGAGTACCGACATCAGACTTAGAGCGTAAATTCTATGGCTTGTGGACATTTGAGCCAGAGTTAGTGCAAGAGACAGCAGAAATAGCGATCGCTCACATCAAAAAATACAATCCAGAACTGGCGAAAAAACTCACAGCCGATAAAGAACAAATTGTACCGTCAATGGACAGCTCCCAAAATCTAGGTGCAGTTGTCTCCCGTGTAGTAGATTATCTCCAGACAGGGCAAGATAATTTATCCATCCCCACAGCCCTTCAGAAACAAATCTTAGATCGCAACTTGGTTTCTAACGAAATCCAAGCCTTTTTGCGGATGGCACAACTGATGGATATGGCAGATGTCAACAATCCAATGGCAGCTGCGGAAGTAGTGGTACTTGCTGAAGCGATCGCCCAGCTTTTGGATCTTCCCGCATGGCAAATTAAAAGATTGCGGCTAGCGGCTTTGTTGCATCGCATAGATCCATTACAAAATGCAGAAAGTGTCCTCACTTCTGGTAATATACCGACACGCTATCAACAAGACGCCCCCTGTTGTCCTTTAATACCAGGAGCGCAAGTATTGCGAACAATGCCACGACTGCGAGCCGTTGCCCAAATCATTACTCACCAAACCGAGTGGTGGAATGGCGCAGGGGAACCAGGAGGTTTAGCTGGAGATGAAATTCCTTTAGAGTCGAGAATTTTGGCATTATTGGCAGACTTTCAGTGGCGAATCAATCAGCGAAAATCGTCAAATCAAAGTCGGGAACAGATATTTACTCAAGCTTTAGATGAGTGCAAACAGAAAGAATCCGTCCGTTTTGACCCTAAACTTGTAGATACCCTAGCTTTGTTAGTTATGGGTTTGCAACAGGGACTAGACTTACCCTTGATAACACCCAAATTCAGCGCCGGCATCTGGATACTTGATTCCCAATGGGATAGCCACAGCAAGATCAGTGAGGAGATTGGTAGTTACTTTACATGAATATTGAAGCCATTAGATTAGGAAAACTCAAACAACTTCCAGGGGCAAATTTAGAAGACGAGGAACTCTCCCGACTGGATTTAAGCCGGATTAATCTTGCTGGTGCTACCCTTGTCGGCACTAATTTCGCTGCTTCCAAACTCGAAGGTGGACATTTGGAGGGGGCAAATCTGATGGGAGCCAACCTCCAAGCAACTGACTTACGGGCGAACCTGATGGGGGCAAACCTGATGCAAGCAGATTTAACAGGTGCTGACTTGCGGGGTAGTAATTTGCGTGGCGCTAACTTGATGGGAGCAAGACTCAGTGATGTGTCATTGGCGGGTGCTTTCTTAAGTGGTGCCAATTTGATGAATGTGAACTTGCAAGGCGTTGACTTACGGGGTGCTGACTTGCGCGGTGCAAACCTGACTGGGGCAAATCTCAAAGGTGCAGACTTGAGTCGAGCCGATTTGCAAGGGGCATTGTTGAGTGAAGCAAACCTGGAAGAGGCTGATTTGCGAGGGGCGAATTTGGCGGGGGCGAACTTGACGGGAGCAAATTTACTCTGTGCAGAGTTAGAAGGTACAAATTTGAGCGGCGTTAATTTGAATAAAGCATGTGTAGTAGGAACAGTTGTGGAGGCTGCGTTTTGAATAGGAGTTAATTTATACAAACTGCAATGAATAATATACTAGGCCACCTAAATGTATGCCTTTAAAGTAGCCAATTTTCTACACTTAGACCAGGTACGCGCTCAAATTCGCGGACATTTGCTGTAACAAGCGTCAGGTTAAGGGCTAGGGTCTGGGCAGCAATCAGCAAGTCATTGGGGCCGATGGGTCTTCCTGTTTGTCTACAAGAAGTTATATCAAACTAGCAAAGCAGCTTTCAACTGTGGACAAAGTACGTTTAATCCAGCAAATTGCTCCTGATGATAGAACGCGAATTAACAGATAAACTCTCTACCCTTCCCCGCTAATCTTTGTGGGGTCTATGTGCTGATTTAGGAAACGCACCTTCTACAGAGGAAATTGATCTAGCCTGTAGTGAAGAATGGGCTAGCTTTCCACGGGAGGATATTTGATGGTGCGTGCTGTATTATCAATATTTATCAATATATTCTTGTGAGAAAATTTGCCTTCCTAATACCAACGCTTCTTGCCTTTCCTCATCTGTCATATAATCATCTCCCTTGAGTCCCCTTGGGGTACATCGAGGATCTCCTCCAGCATCTAAATATCGTTGACGTGCGATCGCAAATAGTTCTAATATTCTTTGCGCTTGCTGCTGTTTAATGGTATTAGATTGCGTCATCGTTTTATTCCCATCCGAAGGTCACTACTTCGCCATTTTGTAATATCGTTGCCAAGGGTAAAACAGTGCTAGGAGTTTGAATGTGCCAATACCCTGTGTCTTCATCATATAATCTCCAAACAAGTAAATTTAGAACTTCTAGGGCATTTATTACCAAGTATTGCTCTTCTGTTGGTTCCACAAATGGTGAGTGTGTATGTAAGCCAGTGCTGATATTATCAGAGAGGCGATCGCTCACTTCGCCCTCGTATCCACAAAGCTAGTACACTCATTAACAACACCCCCATCACTCCTTGCAGAGGATTATTATTCACACCAGTTACCCAATCAGGAACCTGACCAGAACATTTCACTAATTTCCCAACATTAATAATGTAGTAACCCCAAACTAAACCACCATGCAAACCAATTGGAAAACCCAAGCATCCCCTCCGCCAACGCTTTCCCCATACCTGCGTTAACCCCAGCACTACTAAAGCTGGAAATTGCGGCAGTGTATGAATAATTGCTTCCAAGGGTTTAATAAAGTGCAATGTAGCAAAGGCAGTTGCATCTGTCCACAGTGCCACACGCGGACTGTAATCTCGTTGTAATTCATCTAACAACCAGCCTCGGAATAACAATTCCTCAGCAAATCCAATACCTAAGCCAACAAGTAAACCCTCTAAAATTATTTTCAGCAAAAAAACTTTCGGTTGTTGCCACACCAACCAACCCAACAAACCTTCTACTCCAAAAAGTATCAGAATATTAATTATCCCCATAGCCAAGCCACGCAGCAAATCCACACCATTCTGTCGCGTGAATTCTAAGCCATAATGCCGCAGAATTTGGGGCTGTTGGTAGACATATTTACCCCATAATCTCAAAATCAAAATAAACATTGCATATAACAATACCAATGTCAATATACTTTCTAAATTTGAATCATGCACTAGTAAGTATATTGGTGTAGCCAATGGCAACCATAGCAACAATAAAGTCAAAATAAAAGCACCCAGCCTAATAGGGGCAGGGCGTTCAGCTAAACGGACAAGGTTTTTTTTCATACTAAATAAGTCACTAATCAGCAGCCAATACTCTAAATTCCGACTAATGACCAATGACCAATGACCAATGACCAATGACTAATGACTATTCATCAGGTTCAATCGTGCTACTTAAACCGTGACTTTTCAATGTTTCGCAATAAAACTCAGCGTGTTCCAGGGCGCAAGTAATGACTAAAGCTAGCCCGTTAGTATGGGCTTCCATCATGATGCTCACAGCTTGGGGTTGGGTAAGGCTAGGTATAGTGACTATTAGTGACTGTACAACATGCTCCATAGAGTTGTAGTCGTCGTTATGGAGCAAAACGCGATAGCGAGGCGCGAGCTTGCGGGATGTGGAACGCTTTTCAATGGTTTCAACTGACACGGCTCTTTGCTCTTTTCTCGTTACTTCACTACAACAAAATCTCTGTCTTGCGATCGCTCAACAGTTCTTTACCTATTCTATAGTATTTCTGCTCAGATACTATGCTAGGAAAACCCTTTGCTGGCAGGGATTGGTTGTATTAGTTTTGCGTAGCCACTTGATCAGGCACACGTCTAAGACATGGCTGCCATAAGAGTGCTACCCTAATCTTACAGAAGCTTTTCTTAAAGGTAGCGCATTTTCACTTTTAAGATTAAGGAAGTTGCAAGCAAAATAATCCTTGCCCCTGCCCAAGATGGACATGAGCCTAGATTTTCTTCAAGCGGGACAAATTGTGTCTCTAGAGTATGGCGACAGAAACCTGTATGCAGAAGTCATTCAATTTGTAGTTTCCCGCCAGCTATGCTGGGTGCGTCCTTTATTAATGGTTACTTTCATAGAAGAATCACCCCTAATTACCGATTTGCGAGATGCATCAGACTTACTTTGGCCTGCCAATTTATTTCGCCCAGCATTAGACACAGAAGTAATTACCTTCTTGAGCCAACTTTTAGCGAAAGAACCAAAAACTGAACCTGATTCAGTCGCAAAGCAACAACTCAATCAGTTTATTCACCAACTTTGGCAAGCATATCAAGAGGGGTTGGGGATTAGGGATTAGGGATTAGGGCATTGGGCATTGGGGAGCCAGTGCGTTGGGCGGGCAATGCCCGACTTGTTCGCTTTTAGCGTTCCCGCTCTTTAGCAACTAGCGTCATTGAGCATGGGGAATAGACAACGTAGAGACTTCTTTAATAATTCTTCTTTATATTCTTTGTATTCCCAGTCCCCAGTCCCTAATTTCTAGTCTCTTCCTCAACTGTAACGAATACCAGCCTCTTTCATGCGTTGAAGAATGATATCGCCCTTATATCCCTCTGCTAAATTTAATTACAATTACCTTAGGGAGTCCTCGTACCCTTACAGGAAAGCAAAGTACAGGCAACTTATCGTAGAGAGCGTTGATTATGTTAGCGTAGCGGTAGCGAGTCCGCGTACTCTTATAGAGAAGCAAGTTACGCGCAGCATTTCGTAGAGAGCGTCATTATGAATTATTTTAAAATCCCAGGCTAGGAACCAACTGGATTCGTCCAGCATCCATCTCTGCCATTAATAATTCTAGGGCTTCGTAATCAACATCAGAAATGTAACCCAGTTCTGTCAGCTCTGAATTGATTTCATTCTCTATCTCAGGAGTTAGTTTTTTAATGTCAAGAGCTTTTTCTACCAATTTACGAATAGCGTACTGAGTTCTCATAAGTAATAATCCAACTGTAATATGACACTAATCATCCCAGATCAGCCTCAGTATAAAGAGTGATCCAAATACTAACTTAGTAGTGATATATATCACAATTTAATTAGTTAGATAGATAATTCACTATGACTTTGCCGTATGCCATCAGCAACGCTAAAGTGAGAGATTTAACCTCACGTTAAAACTTAGCTAAATTAGCTTTAGTTATAGACTAAGCAAGGTTTCTCAGCATAGTTACTGATAATTTATCTGCTCTATGACCGTCTATAGTTGATTGTTTTTGAAGTGACATAAAAAAAAAGTATATATAAACACATTTTAACCTGGAATTATAACAATCTTTAAACAGACATCCTAAAGCAATAAAGATTCAGCAAAGAGAGCTAAGACGTATGGTCGATGCGACAAAATAGAGTTTATGTTCAAATAATTTTTAGCTTGACGCTTCAAAATTCTTAATAGGATGTAACTATGCAGGCAGTGCTCAACTATCCCAAAATTGCAGTCATTCGCCCCCAAGGGTGTTTAAATGCTGCAAACGCCTTGCAATTTGAACGAGATATGACTACAGCGTTGGCGCAAAATGGTATTTCCATCTTGGTAGTAGACCTCGCAGCAGTAGAATCGTTAGACAGCGCAGGGTTGATGGCATTGTTATCTATACACAAGCTGGCTCTTACTTTAGGAAGAAGTTGCCGACTTTGCGCTGTTGCTCCACAAATTAGAATTATTTTTGAACTGACGCAACTCGATAGAGTATTTGAAATATTAGATGCTGAAGCCGAATTGGCCCAAACATAACTTTATGTAAAAGCACAAAGGTTCGCACAATAAATGGGCTTTTTGTAAAGGAGTTGTAAGTTGCAACAATAAACTCTGTCAGAAGACCTAATTCAATGCTAATGTTGGGGTTGGGTAGCTGTAATTAAGGTAGCTAGAAGATAGCACAGTGGTTGTTGCAGTTGAAAGATTAATAACGTCGGATATTTTAAAACCAGCCCGTTACCTGGGTAACGAGCTGTTAGCAGTACACAAACCTTGGGATACGGCAGCAATACGTTGGGTTTTAACCTACCCAGAAGTATATGAAGTCGGTGCATCTAATTTAGGGCACATCATCCTTTATAACATCTTGAATGCCCAACCGCGTCAATTGTGCGATCGCGCCTACCTTCCAGGAAAAGACCTGGCAGGCAAACTACGCAAAACGAATACGCCATTGTTTGCGGTAGAGTCAAAGCGATCGCTGACAGAATTCGACATTTTAGGCTTTAGCCTCAGTTACGAGCTGGGTGCAACTAATATCCTCGAAATGTTGGATTTGGCTGGAATTCCCTTGACGTGGCGAGAAAGGCAAAAAGCAGGGAAAGTAACAGGAGATGAGGAAGTAACGGGAGATGAGGAAGCAATACCACCCTCATCCTCCTCATCTCCTTTTCCCCTAATTTTTGCTGGTGGGCAAACAGCGACATCAAATCCTGAGCCTTACGCTGACTTTTTCGACTTTATCGCCCTTGGAGATGGAGAGGAACTACTACCAGAAATTGGTTTGGTGTTGGAAGAAGGCAAACAAGCACTCTTGAGTCGGGAAGATATATTACTGGATTTGGCACAGATACCAGGCGTATATGTCCCTCAGTTTTACGACATGGCAGAGGATGGCTCAGTTCATCCTTGTCGCCCAGACGTGCCAAAACGAATTCTGCGACGGGTTGCAACTCCCATACCAGCATACTCCATCGGGTTAGTTCCCTATGTAGAAACGGTTCATGACCGCTTGAGTATTGAGATTCGGCGTGGTTGCACTCGTGGCTGTCGCTTCTGTCAACCAGGAATGCTAACTCGACCAGCACGGGATGTAGAACCTGAAAAGGTTGTAGAAGCAATTGAACAGGGTATGCGGGCAACTGGTTACAATGAGTTTTCCCTCCTATCTCTAAGTTGTTCTGATTATTTGTCTCTACCAGCAGTGGGGATGGAAATCAAAAATCGCTTAAAAAATGAAAATATTTCTCTGACTCTACCAAGCCAACGGGTAGACAGATTTGATGAGAATATTGCCAATATCCTGGGAGGTACACGGCAAGGTGGACTAACTTTTGCTCCAGAAGCTGGTACTCAGCGGATGCGAGACATTGTGAATAAGGGGTTGACGAATGAAGAATTATTGCGGGGGGTAAAAACTGCTTGGGAGCAAGGCTGGGATAAAATAAAGTTGTATTTTATGATTGGCTTGCCCGGTGAAACGGATGCTGACGTTGTGGGCATTGCGGAAACAGTAAGCTGGCTACAGCGAGAATGTCGGGGCAAAAGCAGAAAACCTTTAAACTTTAATCTGACGATTTCTAACTTTACGCCCAAGCCCCATACACCATTCCAGTGGCATTCAGTTTCTACCGCTGAATTTAAGCGCAAACAAAACCTGTTGCGGCAAGAATTTCGCCGAATAAAGGCTGTGAAGGTAAATTTTACCGATGTTCGCATTTCGGCAATGGAAGATTTTGTCGGACGAGGCGATCGCAATTTGAGCAAAGTAGTCCGCCTTGCCTGGGAATTAGGTGCTGGTATGGATTCCTGGTATGAAAATTTAGATCGAGCTTTTAGTGCTTGGGGGTCTGCGATCGCCCAAGCCGATTTAGATTGGAAATACCGCCAAGTAGAAAATGGCGAATGGAATTTGTTTCATGCAGAGGGGCAGAGGAGCAGAGAAGATGGAGAAAATACCCAACTCCTAACTCCTAACTCCTCACTCTCTAGTACGATTAATCTCGTCTCTTCCCACTCCCTCGATATTCCCCTACCTTGGGATCATATTGATACCGGGATTGACAAAAAGTGGCTCCAAAAAGACTTGCAACGCGCTCTAGAAGCTGCAATTGTACCCGACTGCTCTTTTGAAGGTTGTTCTCATTGTGGTGTCTGTGGCACCGACTTTGGGCATAATATCGTGATTGAATCACCTGCCATCCCAAAATTTGCTGGCGAGTTTGTCCCCAACACAACTAAGACGCAAAGATTGCGAGTTTGGTTTGGGAAACAAGGTAATATGGCTTTGATCAGCCATCTGGATTTAATCCGTCTGTTTGACCGAGTTGTGCGGCGAGCAAGCTTACCAATTGCTTTTACTGGTGGGTTTCACCCAATGCCACGGATTTCTCTAGCAACTGCTTTAGCTCTTGGGGCTACTAGCAGCGGTGAAATTGCAGATTTTGAGTTAACAGTGCCAGTGGAAGTTGATACTTTTCTCGAAAAGTTGGCTGATGAAATGCCTACAGACATACCTATATATAATGTGGAGCAGATAGATTTAAAAGCTAGTGCCGCTACCCAACAGCTAGAGTCCGCAGAGTATTTGATTACTGTAGCAGCACTTGCAGAAACAACACCCATACAATGGCAAAACTGGATTGATACAATCAAAGCAAAAGAGGAACTTTGGTACGAGCAAATAACCAAATCAGGCAAGAGCCAGTTAATAAATCTGCGCGATCGCTTATTTGAACTGGAATTAGTAGAAACCCACAAAAGCGTTGCAGAATCTATGTCATCTGTAATCCGTTATCTAGGTAGCTATCGCCAGGACGGTTTGCTGTTGCGTCCCGAACAAATCCTGTTTATGCTAGAGACAGTGGCTGGTATAGAATTTCAACTCCTGCACATCCACCGCAATCGGCTAATTTTAGGGGTATAATCTCTGTAGGGCAACTTGCTAGTAGTTGTCCGAAGATGGCAGCTCCAGGAATTGATTTTTAGCAAGGTTGCGTTAGAATAGGGTGAAGAGAAATTTTCTGACGCTGATTGAATTAATTGGTTCACTACCCTGGTATTCAGGGGGCGAAAGCAAAGATATTAGAGTGCAACTTCTAGGATTTTATCCTAGACAAACAAAAAGGCAGATTAAAGAATGCACACTCTCTCTATAGCTACCTTGTGAATCAGTAATTAACAGCAGGCTCGGTTAGCTTCTCTAAATCCATGCTTTTTAAACAACTGCTGAATGTCTAATCCAGGTAGTGCCCAAGAGCTAGTGCATTACTTTTTTTAGAGTTAAAGCAACTGCTGTCGGTTATGCCGACTTGTAGATGTTCACGAGACGCGCAAAGCGCTGCTTATCTCAGGCTAGAGCGGCTCAAGGCAGGTTAGCAACTGGCGCAGCTAAGTATAACCCTAAGATAAATCCGGGGAATGGAAAATAGAAATAGTTTCTTTTTCTTAACGAATTCAGTAGGTTACTCTCAAATAAAGCATCCTGAGTTAAAATGCTCACTCAGGATTTAGAACTTTCAACTCAGAACTCTCTTGATTGAGGGTATTGCATCACAAATCAACCAAGGACGGTTGATTTAATTGCTTAAACGATATGCAGCAGTTCTGGAATAATCAGCCTTAGAAACGCTCTTAAGAGCGCCAATAGCTATTTAACTTAGAAGCTCAGATTTGCGATTTTTATTATCAGTAGCGCCTTTTGAGGGTTGCGAGGGCAGCGAAAGTATAATATCAAACCGAGAAAACACTAGTAATTAAAACTGAGGCGGAGACGCAAGTAGTTTTGAATTATTAAGCAATTAACCGGACTTGATACAACAAACCTCAAACCTGTAAGTGCTGCCAATTTTTGAGGAAATTGAATGCCAAAACAAATTATCATCGCGGAGCAGCACCAAATTGCTGCGGTTTTTTCTGAAGATCAAATACAGGAACTCGTTGTTGCTACGGGTCATCATCAAATAGGTGATATCTACTTAGGAGTAGTAGAAAATGTATTACCTGGGATAGATGCGGCTTTTGTCAATATTGGCGATCCAGAGCGCAACGGTTTTATTCACGTCACCGACTTGGGGCCATTGAAGCTCAAGCGTACCGCAGCGGCAATTACAGAACTACTGACACCACAACAGAAAGTTTTGGTGCAAGTAATGAAAGAGCCAACGGGGACAAAAGGGCCCAGGCTCACGGGTAATATTACTTTACCCGGACGCTACGTAGTACTGATGCCTTATGGTCGGGGCGTAAATTTATCCCGACGGATTAAAAGTGAAAGTGAGCGCAACCGCTTGCGAGCGCTGGCGATTTTGGTCAAGCCAGCGGGAATGGGTTTGCTTGTGCGTACAGAAGCAGAAGGCAAACCCGAAGAAGCGATTATGGAAGATTTGGAGTTGCTACAAAAGCAATGGGAGGCCATTCAGCAGGAAGCTCATTCCACCCGTGCTCCAGCACTACTCAACCGGGACGATGACTTTATCCAGCGTGTATTGCGGGATATGTACGGCGCGGATGTCAATCGGATTGTCGTAGATTCCAGTACTGGTTTGAAGCGCGTCAAACAGTACTTGCAGAATTGGAGTGGCGGTCAAACACCACAGGGGTTGTTGATTGACCATCATCGCGATCGCTCCCCAATTTTAGAGTACTTCCGCATCACTGCTGCGATTCGAGAAGCCCTGAAACCGAGAGTAGACCTACCTTCTGGCGGTTACATCATCATCGAGCCGACGGAGGCATTAACCGTAATTGATGTTAACTCAGGTTCCTTCACGCGATCGGCAACAGCTAGAGAAACAGTTTTGTGGACAAACTGCGAAGCAGCAACAGAAATTGCTCGCCAGTTGCGTCTGCGAAATATCGCTGGGGTGATCGTCGTTGATTTTATCGATATGGAATCGCGACGTGACCAACTACAAGTCCTCGAACACTTTAATAAAGCACTCAAAGCAGACAAAGCTCGTCCCCAGATTGCCCAACTTACCGAACTAGGTTTAGTAGAATTGACCCGCAAACGTCAGGGTCAAAATATTTATGAATTATTTGGTGAAATTTGCCCCACCTGTGGTGGTTTAGGACATACCGTGCGTCTGCCTGGAGAAATCGAAAACCGATTACCGATACCGGCAGAGACACCAGAGCGCGAGCGTTTTGTATCCTTGCCTCACCGAGAACCACGTCAGCCATCTGCCCGCATTCCAGAACCACGAGAAACCTATGATGGATTTGCGGAAGCATTTGACAGCGACTCGGAATTGAGCAACCTAAATCTGATCAATCATCCTAGTTATCAAGAACTTAATGATAAGCGTCGTACCCGGACTCGCCGTAGTCGAATTGGTGTTAATGGCTTAAACGGGAAAGATGAAGCTCGGATTGTTCCCAATCCCCTGGCTTTTGTTAACGAGCCAGATTTAGACCTGGATGTAGAACCCGAACTAGGAGTTGTATCAGAAGTTCCCTCACCCACCCTTGGTAAACCGGGCTGGAGTGAAAGAGTAGAGCGCACTAAAATTATCAAGGCAGAACCAGTTAAGCCAGTGGTAGAACCACCGGAGATTAGAACTGTAGAAATGAGCCTCCAAGAACAGGATATATTTGCCTTGATGGGAATATCTCCCTTGGTGAAGTTAGAGCAAGAGGTTAAAAATACCAAGTCTGTGATTATTAATGTGATTCAGCCCGGTCAACAGCCAACGACCCCAATTGAATCAACCTCAGAATCAACTATTGTCCAAAAAGCAACACCTGAAATAATCACTATTGCCCAAAAGGTAACACCGGAAATAACTCCAAGCAAAATACCGACACCAAAAGTTATTGAGCCAGAACAAAAATCTTTGATCGAAGAGACAACTGAACCATCGGAGTTGACTGTGAATCCTTCGGGACGCTTGTCTGCAAAAGCTGCTGCTGCCGCCAAAGAGATCGCAGATGAAAGTGAAGCTAATAGTAGCGCCACAGCCAGCCGTCGCCGCCGCCGTCGTTCCTCAGCGATCGAGGATAATTAGTTTGCTTTATGGTAGAAACATCACCAACGCCTTTGGAACAATCCACTTGGCTGGAGTTTTCTACCTTCTTGTCAGAGATTCCAGAGTTGGTTGCAGGTGTGGATGAAGTAGGGCGAGGTGCTCTATTTGGCCCTGTGGTGGCGGCAGCAGTGATCCTACCAGATGGCGCTTTGCCAATACTGATGGCAGCTAAAATTAAAGACAGTAAAAAGCTGTCTAGTTCTCGGAGAACTCAGCTAGCGCAGCAAATTTGTGGGCTGGCTATAGACTGGAAAATTGGATTTGCTTCTACTGCCGAAATTGACAAGATAAATATTTTGCAAGCAACGCTGTTAGCAATGAAGCGGGCTGTGCTGAAGTTAAAGGTACAGCCTGCACTTTGCTTGATTGACGGCAATCAGTCCATCAAAGATTTGCGATTGCCGCAACAAACAATAGTCAAAGGAGATGAGCGATCGCTCGCTATTGCTTCTGCTAGTATTGTCGCTAAGGTTTGGCGTGACGATCTGGTAATGCGTCTAGCATTAAAATACCCTATGTACAATCTGGAGTGTAACAAGGGTTATGGTAGCCAGCGGCATTTGCTGGCTTTGCGACAATACGGGCCCTCGCCCCTACATCGTCAGTCTTTTCGTCCTTGCCAAATCAAAGGTCTGAGTGCTGAGTGATTGAATAATTACTCAGCATTCAGGATTGGTAATTCAGTACTATCACTGTCAAGTCCTCTATCTTTGGTTTGTGATATCACCCAGTAGCGATAATCTGTCAAAAGTTGATTCAATAACCGTTGCTTGACCGACAACAGTACACTTTTGAGCAAACCATTGCCAGTAGTTTCTAAAATCGGCTTAGGAGTGAAGGAAAATGGCGGTGGGAAATCCACCAGCACTTCTAAATCAGCTTTTCCTTGCAGGCGAGTGCCAGTGCTAAACTCTTTGGGAGACAAATACCCTTTTAAATTGAGAGCAAAGCGCTGGTTAATATACTCGAAACCTAAAATTTCACAGTTTAGCGATCGCAAATAAATTATTCCATTTGATTCTGCCCAGACTCTCATATCTACAGTAGGTTGAATACTCAATGACATAAAAGTCAGCGGACGCATTTTCAAGCGAAATACTTCCTCTGAAAGTTGCTGAATCCGGCTATTCTCAACCAAAGCCTTAACCAGACGTTGAGGCTGGCGCAAGTAGTGCTGAATGGGAATAGGCTGCTCTGGAACAGCGATTTCAACCGATTGGGAGGCAGTAAACCGGGTAGCCATGAGCTAATAAAAATATCTGTTTCTTAATTTTAATATTTTTTAACAACTTAGTTCTGATTATTAGAAAAGTACAAAATTTATTGACTATAAAAACGGTTGTTGCTTATCAGCTATACATCATTAGCAAAAAGTTTATACACTCATTCTATCTTTAGTTCAATAAATATAGATTAGGATTTAACTATTGACACAAAATCAAGAATATGCTTATTTATTTGGGTAGAAACCAATATCTTTTGCTCTTAAATCTTCAGAAGATTTTAGCCAAAAACTGCTAGGAAATCTATCTGCTAGAAGACTGATTTCCATAACTTGTTTTTCTGGATACATATTTCGGTCTATTCGTTTAGTGCGTAAATTTTACAGATCAGAGTGTTTAGTAAGAGTAGATGTTGAATATATTTGCCAAAACGAAATATCATAATCTCTGTTTTTGCATTAAACTCGCAACTCAAGGCTAAAAGCATGACTTTATCGATCGCACATTTAGGGCCTCCCGGCACTTACACAGAACAAGCAGCTGTTTTTTCTGTCAACTGGCTGAACAAAAATATGGGAGTTGAAGCTATGTTAAGCCCTTATCCCAGCATTTCCCAATCACTGCACGCCGTTGCTAATGGTCAAGTGCAGTTGGCTGTTGTACCAGCAGAAAATTCTATTGAAGGGAGTGTGACTACAACAATGGATACACTATGGCAGTTGGACAGTTTGCGTATTCAGTTAGCTTTGGTATTACCCATTGCCCATACGTTAATTTCCTGCGCGTCTAATTTAGATAGGATTAAAACTGTTTACTCTCACCCGCAAGCTTTGGCACAATGTCAGGGATGGTTAGAGCAGTTTCTCCCAACTGTACAGATTATTCCCAGCAATTCTACAACTGAAGCACTACAGCGATTGGAGCAAGATACAACAACGGCAGCGATCGCTTCTAGTAGAGCCGCTCAACTCTACAAGTTACCGATACTTGCTAGTGCTATCAACGACAATCCAGAAAACTTTACTCGTTTTTGGGTAGTAAGTCAGGGTGAAATGGACGCTGCACACCAGGCAACAAAAGCGCCTGCTAGTCACACATCACTGGCTTTTAGTATGCCTGCCAACACACCCGGAGCATTGGTAAAACCTTTGCAAATATTTGCTCAACTAGGAATTAACCTTAGCCGGATTGAATCTCGTCCGACGAAGCGATCGCTAGGCGAATACTTGTTTTTCATGGATTTAGAAGCAGATGCCAAGGAAGCACAAATGCAATCTGCTTTAGCAGAATTAATTACTCACACAGAGATTTTAAAAATTTTTGGCGCTTACAATGTTTTACCAATCAGCGCCGTTACTTAAAAAGTTAGGAGTTATTAATTAGTTAGGAGTTAGGAGTTAGGAGTTATCAATTAGTTAGGAGTTAGGAGTTAAGAATTATCAATTAGGATTTAGGAGTTATGAGGTAGGGAATATAAATTATAAGTTTCCAATCTTTTATTTTTTGTTATTTATTCTTAACTCCTAACTCCTGTACAGACGCGATTAATCGCGTCTCTACTCCTAACTCCTCACTTTTGACTAAATGTGTCTTTGAGAACAGCGCGAGCTGCCAAGTGATTCCGAGTAGAAGTTAAAATTTCTGCTTCCCGCTCTAAACGAGTTACAGTATCTTGCATTTCTAACAATAATTGCTGCTCTGCGGCGACACCATAAAGATTACTGGCTACCCAATAAGATAACTCTGTTGGTAAATCGGGCAAATCTTCTGGCAGTTCGATATTTTGTTCGGTTAATTTGGCTGACAGACGCACAACATCTCGCAGTAGTTGTTCTACTTCAGTTGATAAAGGTCGCAAATCTTTAGTCGGTGGTTGGTCTTCAATCCACTCAACTAAGCCAACCCGGTATGGCTTTTCACGAACATACTCTAATACACGAAATCTTTGCTGCCCTAAAGTCATCATCTTGATCCGATCGTCTGGCAGCCGTTGGTGATGAATGATTTCGGCACAGCAACCAGTGTTTGCAATTGTACCTTTGACTGGATCAAACATCAAAACACCGAACCTGCGATCGCTCTCCAAAATCGTGTTCATCATGATTCGGTAGCGAAATTCAAAAATGTGTAGAGGCAATGGTCTAGTAGGAAACAGAACTACTTCGGGTAACGGGAACAGAGGTAGTTCGCGAACTGCAATTTTAGAAGATGATGTCATTGTTGCTTTGGTATAAACTTAATCTTTAAAATTTCTTTTTCTCTGCTTTTCCCGTACTTTATCTACATTCTATCATTTGTTTCCTAGCTAAATAAAAGCCCTGAGATATATTTCTTCAGGGCTATGTAAAAATTCATACTAATGTCATTTGTCTTTTGTCCTTTGTTTATTAACCAATGACTAATGACTAATTAAAGTTTGACTTCAATATCTACACCCGATGGTAGATCCAATTTCATCAGGGCATCAATAGTCTTAGAAGAGGGCTGGTAAATGTCAATAATCCGGCGATGAGTACGGGTTTCAAAGTGTTCCCGTGAATCTTTATCTACGTGAGGCGATCGCAGCACACAATAGATCCGGCGTTTTGTTGGTAAAGGGATTGGGCCTATAGCTGTAGCGTTGGTGCGGTTAGCCGTGTCTACAATCTTCTCGCAAGATGTATCTAATAAGCGCCTGTCAAAGGCTTGTAAGCGAATTCTAATCTTCTGCTGCTGTAGAGTTGCCATCTTTAATTTTCCAGGTTCTGCGTAGTTAGGGCAATGGGGGAGGCAGGGAGCAGGGAGGAGAGGAGAAAGAAGTAATTTTTATTCTCCCCCTTGCCCCCTGCCCCTCTGCCTCTTCAAAGGGAAGAGAAAGGAGCAGAGAGGCAAAATACATACCATCTCTGCTCCTTTGTTATGAGCAAAAAGGTGCTACTTGATAATTTTGGAGACGACACCAGCACCGATGGTGCGACCACCTTCGCGGATAGCGAAGCGCATTCCTTGTTCAATCGCGATCGCGTTGATCAATTCTACTGTCATCTTGATGCGATCACCTGGCATCACCATTTCTACTTCTTTACCTTCATCAGAGGTGTAGGCTTTGATGGTACCAGTTACATCAGTTGTCCGCACGTAGAACTGGGGACGGTAGCCAGCGAAGAATGGAGTCTTACGACCACCTTCTTTTTCTGTGAGGACATATACCTCACCTTCAAATTCATTGTGAGGTTTAATCGAACCAGGTTTAGCGATGACCATACCCCGTTCAATATCAGCCTTTTGGATACCCCGGAGTAGTACGCCAGCGTTATCCCCAGCCATACCTTGGTCGAGACTCTTCTTGAACATCTCAATACCAGTTACGGTAGTAGCGCGAGTATCTCTGATACCCACTAGTTCAACGTTATCGCCAACTTTGACTACACCTCGCTCAATCCGACCGGTGGCGACAGTACCACGACCTGTAATTGAGAACACGTCTTCTACAGCCATCAGGAAGGGTTTATCAACATCCCGCTCAGGAGTGGGGATGTAAGAATCTACAGCATCCATCAATTCGTAGATTTTGTCTACCCACGGATTTTCACCGCGTTTGGTCTTGGGATTTTTAGTCATTGCTTCTAGAGCTTGCAAACCAGAGCCTTTGACGATGGGGATATCATCGCCAGGGAAATCATAGCTGCTTAACAGTTCTCTCAGTTCTAGTTCTACTAGTTCCAAGAGTTCTGGGTCATCCATCAAATCTTCTTTGTTCAAGAAGACAACCAGACTGGGAACGCCTACCTGTTTTGCCAACAGGATGTGTTCGCGGGTTTGGGGCATAGGGCCATCGGTAGCAGCAACTACGAGGATACCTCCGTCCATTTGGGCAGCACCGGTGATCATGTTCTTCACATAGTCAGCGTGTCCTGGACAGTCTACGTGAGCATAGTGCCGACTTTCGGTTTCATACTCTACGTGAGCAGTATTGATGGTAATACCCCGTGCCTTTTCTTCTGGGGCATTATCAATTTGGTCGTAGCCCTTAGCTACAGCTTGACCAAGAGCTGCCAATGTCAGGGTGATGGCTGCTGTCAAGGTAGTTTTACCGTGGTCAACGTGGCCAACTGTACCGATATTAATGTGGGGTTTATTCCTTTCAAACTTTGCGCGTGCCATGAATGCTCATTTCCTTATTTTAACTAAGCGTTCCCTTTGCTTTTTGCAATGATAGTTTCAGCTACGCTGCGAGGCACCTCTTCGTAGTGGCTGAACTCCATCGTGAAGGTACCCCGACCTTGCGTTTTTGACCGGATATCAGTGGCGTAGCCAAACATGCTCGCCAGTGGAACTTTGGATGTTACCTTAGCGAGTCCCTTTTCGGTGCTTTGACTTTCAATCTGCCCTCGGCGGGTGTTGAGGTCGCCAATGACGTTACCCATATAGTCTTCAGGAACTTCAACCTCAACTTTCATCATAGGCTCTAAGATGACAGGTGAAGCTTTCAGCACAGCTTCTTTCATCGCCATTGAGCCAGCGATTTTGAAAGCCATTTCTGAAGAGTCTACATCATGGTATGACCCATCAATTAGCGTCGCTTTAACGTCAATCAACGGATATCCAGCTAGAACACCAGATTCGCAGCTTTCTTTCATCCCTTGTTCTGCGGGGCCAACGTACTCTTTAGGTACTGAACCACCAGCAATTTTGGAAACGAATTCAAAGCCAGTACCGGGTTCTCCAGGCTCCAAATTGATCACAACGTGACCGTATTGACCTTTACCACCACTTTGGCGGATGAATTTGCCCTCAACTTTGTTCACAGCTTTCCGAATTGTTTCTCGGTAAGCTACTTGTGGCGCACCTACATTCGCTTCCACTTTGAATTCTCGTAACATCCGGTCTACTAGAATTTCTAGGTGTAGCTCTCCCATCCCCGCGATTACGGTTTGGTTTGTTTCCGGATCGACGCGGACACGGAAGGTGGGGTCTTCTTCTGAGAGAGATTGCAGAGCCTTGGACAGCTTGTCCATGTCGTTTTTGGTTTTGGGTTCAACCGCCACCGAGATTACAGGCTCAGGAATGAATAGGGATTCCAGAATTACCGGCGATCCATCATCACAGAGCGTGTCACCTGTCAAGGTGTCTTTTAATCCCAAAGCTGCTCCCAAATCACCCGCTCGCAGTTCATCGACATCTTGCCGATCATCTGCCTTCATGAGAACTAACCGGGAAATCCGTTCTTTTTTATTCTTACTAGCGTTGAGAACGTAGCTGCCCTTTTTCAGGACACCAGAATAAACGCGAACAAATGTCAGGCGACCGTAAGGGTCAGCCATAATCTTGAATGCCAGAGCCGCTAGGGGTTCGTTGTCATCAGCCCGCCGCTCAACAGTATCGCCATTGGGCAATAAGCCTTGAATTGGTGGTACTTCACTTGGCGCTGGCAGATAATCTACAACGGCATCCAGCATTAACTGTACGCCTTTGTTTTTGAATGCCGAACCGCAAAGTACTGGTACAATAGTCCCCGCAATTGTGCCTTTACGCAGGGCAATCCGAATTTCCTCTTCTGTAAGTTCTTCGCCCTCGAAGTACTTAGTCATCAGAGCATCATCAGTTTCTGCTGCGGCTTCTATGAGCTTGGTGCGATATTCTTCTACCTGCGCTTGCAATTCTTCCGGGATATCGGTTTCCTGGATATCAGTACCTTGGTCATTGGCGTAAATATACGCACGTTGCCGTACTAGGTCAACGATCCCTTGGAAGTCATTTTCGCTACCAATTGGTAGTTGAATGGCGATCGCATTCGCGCGTAGGCGATCGCGGATTTGATCGTGAACTTTATAAAAGTTCGCTCCGGTGCGATCCATCTTGTTAATAAAGGCTATCCGAGGAACTTTGTAGCGTTCTGCTTGCCGCCACACTGTCTCAGACTGCGGTTGCACGCCGCCCACTGAACAAAATACTGCGATTACACCATCCAACACGCGCATGGAACGCTCAACTTCAATTGTGAAGTCTACGTGTCCCGGAGTATCGATAATGTTAATTTGATGATCTTTCCAACTGGTACTGATCGCAGCAGCAGTAATGGTAATTCCCCGCTCCCGCTCCTGCTCCATCCAGTCTGTGACGGCAGTTCCTTCATGAACTTCGCCGATCTTATGAATTATCCCAGAGTAAAACAATATTCTCTCTGTTGTTGTTGTTTTGCCCGCATCTATATGCGCCGCAATACCGATGTTGCGTACTTTCTCTAGCGGGATCGTGCGTGCCACAATTACCTCCTATATTTTTTGCCTCATGATATCTTGTATATTACTCTTTGTTAAGATTCTATACTTTTACGGAAAACCGTCTTTTTGTGTAAATCTACGATATACCGCTTCTGGAGGGCGATATATCGCTTTTTTACTTAGTAACGATAGTGTGCGAATGCTTTGTTAGCTTCCGCCATCCGGTGCGTTTCTTCGCGTTTGCGAATGGCATTGCCAGTTTCGTTGGCAGCATCCATTAACTCATTTGCCAGTTTGCTGGCCATTGTCCGGCCTGGTCTGGAACGGGAATATTGCACTAACCAACGCAGTGCTAGGGTAGTGCCCCGTTCTGTACGCACTTCCATTGGTACTTGGTAGGTTGCTCCACCAACTCGCCGAGCCTTGACTTCTACTAAAGGCGTGGCATTTCGCACTGCTCTTTCAAAGGTTTCTAAGGCACCAGCACCAGTGCGTTCTTCAATAGTTTTTAATGCATCATAAACAATGCGTGCGGCAAGTGATTTTTTGCCATGACGCATGATCCGTCTGATAATCATGCTCACAAGGCGACTGTTATATACGGAGTCAGACGGAACTGGGCGCCTTTGAATAACACCACGACGAGACATACTTCACCTTTAATTCGGATTGGCAACGAAATTATATGCTATCAGACACCGGAAACTAAAAGCGGTACAACCCAACCCTCAGACTTCCTCTATTTTTTTCGACCGTTGCAGCAAGGCTGACTTAATTTAATGCCAATTCTTGATTTTGGATTTTGAATTTTGGATTAAAAGTTTTCGGTATATATTCCGATCCCAAGGATCTGAACAAATCAAAAGTCTGTAAGCCTAATTCCCTTGTGGGTTCGACCAATCCAAAAGACGCTCGATAACTCGCTAACGCTACGCTATCGTAAATCTAAAATCTAAAATTGTTTGACCAAAACAATTGTCAATTCGCTTTTTCGCCCATTCGCAATTAAATACAAGAAATCGCTTAATTGTTTAATTGTTAATTAATGAGTCTCAAGCCCCCACTGATTCAAAAAATCAGTGGTCTGAAATCAGTACACGGGGTAATGCCCCCACTGATTTTATAATTGCGAATTGCGAATTGCGAATTGCGAATTGGACTTGACTTGCTACTTGCAACTAAATACTCAAGGCGACAAGATTATAAACTTTAATGTTCAGATGAGAAATTAGCTGTCGGTTACAGCGTTCTCCTCAGAACTTCTACACTTGCTCGCTTAGTGTAGATCTAGCTTGCTTGATTTTTTGAAACAGACTTTCGCAGCCTTCATAACTACTGTTACAACAAAGATCGCGCTCCTTTTTGTGCCCTTTAGCGCTTTGAAGGTAGACGATTAATCGTGTGGGATGCGATTAATCGCCTAATCCTATTTTTTCGCTTCTTTAGGACGCTTGGTTCCATACTTGGAACGGCCTTGCTTGCGGTCTTTGACTCCGGCTGTATCTAGGGTGCCACGGATAATGTGGTATCTCACGCCTGGTAGATCCTTAACCCGACCGCCACGAATCATCACAACTGAGTGTTCTTGTAAGTTGTGACCAATACCTGGAATGTAAGCTGTGACTTCAAATCCAGAGGTAAGTCTGACTCTTGCTACTTTGCGTAGGGCTGAGTTAGGCTTTTTTGGTGTGGTCGTGTATACTCTGGTACAAACTCCCCGACGCTGGGGACATTGTTTCAGAGCCGGGGACTTGGTTTTCTGACGCGCTTGTTCGCGCTCATTTCGTATTAGCTGCTGTATTGTTGGCATGAGTTACAGCGCGTAAAGCTGCTTATGGTCTAAGTTTTAACAAATCCTGATTATATCTTTTTTTACGGCTTTATGTCAATTGCTATTTTTCCTTAGTGATTGAACATCTGTTTTTTGACTAATTGTTCAATTACTAAAGACTTAAGGAGAAAGAATTGCCACAGCCACAGGTAGCGATCGCCTGGGGATTGTGGAAGCGAAAACCACCACCCATTAAGTCTTCTGAATAATCCACCCTCAAACCGTTGAGGTAATTTAAGCTTGTGGCATCTATGACTACTTGAATCTCATCCAAGTCGAAAACCCGATCGCCAACTTTTATTGCTTCATCGAAGGACATATCATAAAAGAATCCAGAACAACCACCTGGTTTTACTGCCAATCGAAACAAGACATTTGGCTGCTTGGACTTGATTCGCCCAATCTCACTTACGGCTGCTTGACTCAGATGAATCATGGAACTCGTTTTTTGCAATTGAATACCCCATCTTCCATTTTACAGATAGGTTGACCCTTGCTTGTGCAAAATTCCAAATCACCAAAAGCATGAGCGCGATCGCTATTACTACATTTATAACACTAACATGCTTCAGTCCCCACCTTAACAAGGTAGGGACTTCTGGGGTGCAATAGTTCGTTTACAAAGACGGTTTACACAAAAATCTATTCAGCTTTGGCATCAGAGCTTTAATAGCGTTCTTTTGGTTTTAATCCTTGGTACGGGCATAGTCATCTTGATAGCGGATAATATCATCTTCTCCCAAGTATTCACCATTTTGAACTTCAATCAATACCAAGGGGATCACGCCAGGATTCTCTAAACGATGAGATGTACATTGGGGTACATAGGTTGACTCATTATTACTCAGTAGTACTTCTTTCTCGCCACAAACTACTCTAGCTGTACCAGAGACGACAATCCAATGTTCGCTGCGGTGATGGTGCATTTGTAGACTGAGGCGGTGTCCAGGCTTAACTTCGATGCGCTTAATTTTGTATCCGCGCCCTTCTTCCAAAACTGTAAAAGCACCCCAAGGACGTAATTCAGTTGCAGCAACGCCCCTGGAAGTTATGTTCGGAGGGAGGTGTAGAGTTTCAGTCTGTGTAGTTTCTTGATATCGAGCCATAGTTACCTCATTTGAAGACATAACAAACCGTTGATACTCTTAACTATTGATAAAAAATCTGGCGCTATCTTGCAACCTTGAAAATCAGCAATTTTGTCGCACTTTGATAAACATAGCAAAATCAAACCTTATGGTGTAAACTATCACTACTAAAATTCTGATGTCTACACCAAGTCTTCATCAAGCAAAATGACAGCTTGTTCTAAACTTTAAAAAGTGATTGGGGACTGGGGAAGGTGGGGCCCCCTCTGGGGATAAGGGGTAATGGGGACTGAGAATTGGGCATTGGGCATTGGTGATTAACAGACTTTTCCATTCCCCATTCCCCATTCCCTACTCCCTACTCCCTACTCCCTGATTATCGTGATTTCAGGAAAATACCAATTCCGTTATGAACACGAGCAGCCGTACTGGGCGATCGATCGAGTAGTTGCCCTCCTAAATAAAGGCTGGTAGAACTACCTCCATCCAAATTTAAAGCATCCACACAGCCCATGAGTTGCATCAATTGGGCGTGTTCTGCCAAATTAGGCCCATAACCGCCGACACGATTATGTGTGGCAGTAATCATCAGTGTGCCTGTTTCTGTTGTGCAAATACCGCTACGAATAGCCTTTTCGGCAATAAAGGCATTGCTGAATTTTTCGCCTTTGGCATCAAGGACAATTTGACGATTTTGGACTAATAGCGGCCCAGCACCGATAATGTAGGGATAACGACTAAAATCAGCTGGAATAGTGGCGCTGGAAATACTTACTGCGCTTCCAATAGGTAGCTGGGAGGCAGCACTAGTAGCGTTAGCGCGTAAAGCTAGCAGATAGCCATCCTGGGGAATGGGAACCGCTGTCGCACCAACTTTGCCGCCTGGTAACTGATTAGTAATTTGGTCTTTTTCTACTACTAAGATAATTTCGTTATCTGTCAGGGGTGTGTAAGTTGATCCCCAAGCTGAGGTGTAACGAGCAATGCCACTTTGAATGTAACCACTGTTGAGAAATAGAATTGGTAGGCGCTGGTCATTTGCTGTAATTAAAGTTTCTTCCAAGGTGAGACGACCGAAGTAAAATTGGCCTGAATCATTCCAAGCGATCGCACCTCGGTTAAGAATCGGGCTTGATAACCACTGACCATCTCGACGAATCGCACCCAATGGCAATCTGTTATTACGGTTAAAATAACCACCATTAATTCCAGCTACTGCTAAGTAACGTTGTGCTGTTTGAATTAAGGGAGCAGTACCGGCTAGTCCTGATGCACTAGCCCACATAGGTTTCAACGTTAGCCCAAATTTGCGGGGATTAACTTCTAACCAAACCATCGGAAAACGTTCTGTGCCTAAGTTGACATAATGCTGTCGCCAGCGCAATCCTGGGGCCCAAGTAATGTCTCGTTCTTCTAAAGGATCGGGTTGAATATCGATAATCAAGCGATTGGGGTTAGCGACAGTACTAACTTGAGGCGATAGACCAAAAGGAACGCTCAGACTAATAATCGTTTGGTTTTTTACTACCTCTACTTTTTGAATCAGCGGTTCAGGGACTGGTGGTATTGGTTCTGTTGGTGTAACTGGTGATAATTGTTTGAGCAGGTTTGGCAGCAATGTTGGTGGTGCTACTGGTGGCTGGGGGGTATAGCGTTCTATCAAAACAGGTTCAGCGATTCCATCCAGGGTAACTGTCCACTGTCGATTTGGCGGTACAGTGGATTTGGGAGTTGGCGTATCTGGATCAGAGGAAGGAATTTGCGGTTTGGCGATCGCTGACCCTTGTGCAACTTGCCAGGGAGTGGGATGATCTAAATCGACAAGAATCCGATCGTGTTGAAAAGGGGCACTCGCGTATAAAGGTTCCTGACTCTGAACAATATTTGTGATTTGTGTTTTTGGGGTAGAAATCAGCAAAGTGTTGCCATTAGCTTGAATTTGCCATCCAGCTGTTTGAGCAAAATTAGTGATATCCAAATAGCGATATGCCCCTAGTAGCCTGGTAGCTAATACCAGTGGCTCTGTCAACGACGAAAACCACTGTATTGGTTGCTTCGCTGAATTACTACTGTTTAAGAAATTTACTCCAATTAATTGCCTAAATGCCCCATCACTGATATCGGTTGTCACCTGACCAGATTTTCCAGGCTGCTGTAACCAAGTTCCTGGTAAAGTACGACCATTGAGGGAAATTTGATTACCAGAGGATGCTACACCTGTTAGAGGAGGTGCAGGTGATTGTGAGATTAACCTGGGTATAAATTTGGTGGTTTTCGGGGATTCCTGGGCGTTGGTAGCACAAGTAGTCGTTAAGCACAGTACTGTTAAAAGTATTGATGAGGCAGTAGTCGGGAAAAATCTGGGTTCGCCCTTGGCGTTTCTAGAGCCGTCGCTAATCTCTGATTGCCAACAATTCGGCATTTTTACCATAATTTACTAGGTACTTTTGAAAACTATCACCCAAGGTCTAAACTAACCAATTATTTGGAAATATAAAGGAAAGATGACTTTATTTTTGAATAAATATGGTAATCTATATATTGGCTACTTATCTCTTTTAGACACAAATTAATTTCTTTAGACGCTAAAGCGACTGCAATCAAGTGTTTTAACTCTCACTAATTTTAACCACACCATATACGGTAGTTTTGGTTATCAAAACTGGATTAAGATATTTAATCCTAGCTGAATGTTGCTAATATGATTACTTCAGTAATGTCTAGTTAATAGTAATACATGCGGCAACTGGTAAGCCGCAAAATTCTAGATAACAAAAATATTTGGGAATTGTCAAATGGGTATCTATTGTAATACGCTGATTTTATTGCTAGATCGGGATGATTTTGGCTTTAGAACGTAGTACAGCATTTAAATTTAGTTTTGTTTCAGGTGAGCCAAAAAAATAGGCTCGGTAAGTAGCTAGTGTGCATCTGGAAAAAAGGGATTGAGAAAATACTTAACTTCAAAATATAAAAAAGAAACTGTCAGGGCAAAAATAATGTCTTGGCGGAGGTAAATTGTCTAACACCGCATAAACACATAAGAAACACGCAATCATTTTAACACGGGGTAACTGATAAAGTAAAACCGAAGTTAAAATTTTTTTCCCTAAATTTCGGTGCTTATATATTTTTGCATCACTGAAATTAGAAATTTTTCCCCACAATGTAATGGCAAAATTGGTAACTTAATACTTCAGGAACAGGGTATGAATAATAAACCGATGAATCAAGGCCAGAAAATCACAGCCGATATCAACTCAAGAGATACCTATCAGGGGCAAAAGTGGTTAGTAGAGGAACGAGATGCCTGTGGTGTAGGTTTTATTGCTCATCGCCAAAATCATACCAGCCACGAAATTGTCGAAAAAGCCTTAGCTGCTTTAACCTGCTTAGAACACCGAGGAGGTTGTAGCGCCGATCAAGACTCTGGTGATGGTGCTGGAGTATTGACAGCTATCCCTTGGGAGTTGTTCCAACAAGACTTTGCCGAAAGCGGAAAGGAATTTCCATCCACCAATAATATAGCTGTGGGGATGATATTTCTACCACAAGACCAGCAAGCTGCACAAAAAGCTAGAGTAACAGTTGAGCAAGTAGCTACTGAAGAAAAATTGATTGTACTGGGTTGGCGAGTAGTGCCAGTGCAACCTGATTTGCTGGGGGTACAAGCAAGAGAAAATCAACCCCAGATTGAACAAGTTTTGTTAGCTTCTGTTGACAAAAGCGGCGATGAATTGGAACGGCAGTTGTATATTACCCGCCGCCGAATTAGTAAAGCTGCAACTGACATCTCAGAAGAATTTTATATCTGCTCGTTGTCAAGTCGCACAATTGTCTACAAAGGCATGGTGCGTTCCGCTGTTTTGGGCAGCTTTTATGACGATTTAAAAAATCCAACTTACAAAAGCGCCTTTGCTGTCTATCACCGCCGCTTTAGTACCAATACCATGCCCAAATGGCCGCTAGCCCAACCGATGCGGCTTTTGGGTCACAACGGCGAAATCAATACCTTATTGGGTAACATCAACTGGATGATGGCACGAGAAGCTTGCCTGAATCATCCTGTATGGGGCGATCGCATCCAGGAACTTAAGCCATTAGTTCATATTGATAACAGTGACTCAGCCACCCTAGACAACGTAGTGGAATTACTGGTGTGCTCTGGACGCAGCCCCTTGGAAGCCTTAATGATTATGGTTCCAGAAGCTTACCAAAATCAGCCTTCTTTACATAAATTTCCAGAAATTGTTGATTTCTACGAATATTACAGTGGTTTGCAAGAAGCGTGGGACGGGCCAGCACTTTTAGTATTCAGCGATGGCAAAAAAGTTGGTGCAACTCTAGATCGTAATGGTTTAAGACCAGCTCGCTACGCAATCACCAAAGATGATTACATTGTTGTGGCTTCCGAAGCTGGTGTCGTGGACTTCCCAGAAGCCGATATTGTCGAGAAAGGTAGACTCGGCCCAGGGCAAATGATTGCCGTGGATTTAGAAAATCATGAAGTGCTGAAGAATTGGGATATAAAAGGGCGGATCGCCAAGCAGCACCCTTATGGACAATGGCTGCAACAGCACCGTCAACAACTAAAGTCATTAGTCATTAGTCATCCGTCATTAGCAAATGGCAATGGCAAAGGACAATTGACAAATGACCTAGACGCGCCAGCGGCTTCCCGCAGGGTAGGACAATTGACTATTGACAAGCAAACCTTACTTCAGCGTCAAACTGCCTTTGGCTACACCACAGAAGATGTAGAAATGGTGATTCATCCAATGGCGATCGCAGGTTCAGAGCCGACTTTCTGCATGGGTGATGATATTCCTTTAGCGGTGCTGTCACAAAAGCCCCACCTGCTTTATGACTATTTCAAACAGCGTTTTGCTCAGGTGACGAACCCAGCGATCGATCCCCTGCGAGAAAAGCTAGTGATGTCTTTGAAAGTCGAACTGGGTGAACGGGGTAACTTATTAGAACCTAAACCAGAATATGCTCGGAGATTGAAGCTGGAATCGCCAGTGTTAACGGATGGTGAATTAGAGGCAATTAAGCTGTCAGGATTTGCCACGGCTGAGTTGTCAACCCTATTTGCGATCGCCAGCGGCCCAGAAGGATTGAAAGCCGCAGTGCAATCTTTACAAGCACAAGCAGCTGAGTCAGTCCGGGCAGGTGCAAAGATTTTAATATTAAGCGATCAAGATCAAGTCAATGACACTATCAACACAGAATATACTTACATTCCTCCCCTATTAGCAGTGGGCGCTGTGCATCACCATCTGATTCGTCAGGGGTTGCGAATGAAAACATCCCTGATTGTGAATACTGCTCAATGCTGGAGTACCCATCACTTTGCTTGTCTGATTGGCTATGGTGCTGGCGCAGTTTGCCCGTACATGGCTTTAGATACGGTGCGTGATTGGTGGTCTGATCCCAAAACTCAAAAGTTAATGGGTGTACAAAAAATTCCCACCCTCACCCTAGAACAAGCTTTAGGAAACTATCGCAAAGCAGTAGAGTCAGGTTTGCTCAAAATTCTCTCCAAAATGGGAATTTCTCTGCTCTCCAGCTATCAAGCAGCCCAAATCTTTGAAGCGATTGGCATCGGTGGAGATTTAATCGACCTGGGATTTCGTGGTACGACTTCCCGCATCGGTGGTTTGAGTGTTACCGAACTTGCTGATGAAGTGCTTTCCTTCCACAGCAAAGCTTTCCCAGAAGTGACGGCCAATAAGTTACAAAACCTGGGCTTTGTGCAATACCGTCCTAACGGCGAGTACCACATGAATAGCCCAGAAATGGTTAAGGCGTTGCATAAAGCTCTAGATGGCAAAAACTACGACCACTACGAAGTTTATAAAAAGCACCTCCAAGGTAGACCAGTAACGGCCTTACGCGACTTGCTGGACTTCCAAGGCGATCGCCCCCCGGTTCCTCTAGAAGAAGTGGAATCAGTATATGAAATTGTCAAGCGCTTTTGCACAGGTGGCATGTCTTTAGGCGCTTTGTCAAGAGAAGCCCATGAAACTTTAGCGATCGCCATGAACCGGATTGGCGGTAAATCAAATTCTGGAGAAGGTGGCGAAGACCCAGTGCGCTACACAGTTCTAGATGATGTAGACGAGTCTGGTTACTCGCCAACCCTACCCCATTTAAAAGGATTGCAAAATGGCGATCGAGCTTATAGTGCCATCAAGCAAGTTGCATCGGGACGCTTTGGTGTCACCCCAGAGTACCTAGTTAACGCCAAACAAGTTGAAATCAAAATTGCCCAAGGTGCCAAGCCTGGGGAAGGTGGACAACTGCCAGGGCCGAAGGTGAGCCAATACATTGCAATGTTAAGGCGCTCCAAACCAGGTGTAACGCTGATATCGCCACCACCGCACCACGATATTTATTCTATTGAAGACCTAGCACAACTAATTTTTGATCTGCACCAAATAAATCCGAAAGCAAAGGTGTCGGTAAAGCTAGTTGCAGAAGTTGGCATTGGCACGATCGCGGCTGGTGTAGCCAAGGCAAACGCTGATATTATTCAGATTTCTGGACATGATGGTGGTACAGGTGCATCGCCACTAAGTTCTATTAAACACGCTGGTTCACCGTGGGAACTCGGTTTAAGTGAAGTGCATCGCGTTTTGATGGAAAATAGCCTGCGCGATCGCGTTATTTTGCGCGTCGATGGCGGTCTGAAAAGTGGCTGGGATGTGGTAATAGGTGCATTGATGGGCGGTGAAGAATTTGGTTTCGGCTCCATCGCCATGATTGCTGAAGGCTGTATTATGGCGCGAGTTTGCCACATGAATACTTGCCCTGTGGGTGTTGCTACTCAGAAAGAAGAACTCCGCAAGCGGTTTACAGGAATGCCGGAACAGGTTGTCAACTTCTTCTACTTCATCGCTGAAGAAGTGCGTAGTTTGTTAGCCCGACTTGGCTACCGTTCTTTGTCAGAAATTATTGGACGTGCAGATTTATTAAAACTGCGTCCAGAGGCAAAACTCACCAAAACGCGATCGCTCAATCTCGACTGTTTACTTCAGCTACCAAATAGCAGAGACAATCGCGGCTGGTTGGTGCATGAAGAAGTTCACAGCAATGGCGTGGTTTTGGATGACAAGTTCCTTGCCGATCCCGAAATTCAGGCTGCTATTAGAAATCAGTCTACTGTCACCAAGACTTACCCAATTATCAATACTGACAGAACAGTGGGCACAAGATTAGCAGGTGCGATCGCTTCCCAGTACGGTGACAGTGGCTTTGAAGGACAAATTAATCTCAACTTTACAGGTAGTGTTGGACAAAGCTTTGGTGCTTTCAACCTCCCAGGCATAATTCTCAGCCTAGAAGGAGAAGCAAACGACTATGTAGGTAAAGGGATGCATGGTGGTGAAATCATCATCAAACCTCCAACTGATGCTACTTATAACGCATCACAAAACGTGATAATTGGCAATACTTGTCTCTATGGTGCTACTGGTGGCATGTTATTTGCCAACGGACTAGCAGGAGAGCGCTTTGCTGTCAGAAACTCCAAAGGCATCGCAGTGATTGAAGGCGCTGGGGATCACTGCTGTGAATACATGACAGGTGGTGTGATTGTTGTCCTCGGCAAAGTAGGACGTAACGTAGCCGCTGGAATGACTGGTGGACTCGCATACTTCTTGGATGAAGACGACTCATTTCGTGAGTTAGTCAACCCGGAAATTGTCAAAATTCAGCGGGTGATTACCGAAGTAGGTGCAAAGCAACTACAAGAATTAATCCAAATTCATGCAGAACGCACTAGTTCACCAAAGGCGAAGAAAATTCTGCAAAACTGGCAAGAATTTTTGCCGAAATTCTGGCAGTTAGTTCCACCTTCTGAAGCTGATAGTCCAGAAGCTAATTCTGAAAAAAAAACAACTGAGTTCAGTTTAGTAAGCAGTCATTAACAGACTGACAACAAATAAATTCAATCTTGTGAGGCGGGCCTTCTGGCCTGCCTTTTAAGAAAACAAGGTTTTCAACGCCAAAAAACTTTCGTAATGTTCTTTGGAGAAAAATTTTTGGTTCACTGCTATAGCAATCCTAAATCAGTTGTGAGAAAGAAAATGGCTGAAAAGCTTGTAAATAGCTAGTTTTTATCTCAGTATTTTCTCACGTTTCAATTGTGATTGCTATAGAGTGCCCTTAATTATCAGTCTCTAACCGAATGTAAAAATAACTATGTCAACCAAAAAAGATAATTTTAGTAATTAGCCAATTACTATTGAATAATTACATATAATTAATAATTATTACTTTTTGTTAGCAAGCAACTTTTGATCTCTATCTTCGATTTCTAAAAGTTCTGGAATAGTCACAAAGCGATAGCCTTGCTTTTTAAAGTTGCTAATAATTTCTGGTAAAGCTTGCACAGTTCTGGAACGATTACCACCACCATCATGCATTAGCACAATTCCACCAGGTTTAGAATCTTTAATCACGTTATTAATCAACTTTGGTACAGTTGGTAACTTGTAATCTGTGGAGTCAGCCGACCACATCACCACAGCATACTTTTGGCCTTTAGCATAAGCAGCTAATCCATTGTGCAGGTTGCCACCAGGCGGTCGAAAGAGATTTGTTTTAGCACCTGTAATTTGATAAATTAAGTCTGTTGTGCGCTCAATTTCAAAAGCAGCTGCTTGTGGATTAAAGGAGTGATACCAGTGATGCCAAGTATGGTTGGCAATGACGTGACCTTGAGCGACAATCTGCTTTCCTAACTCTGGATAATTTTTTAGGTTCTGCCCGACTACAAAAAACGTTCCTTTGATATTATTTGATTTTAAAATACTTAGCACTTGCTCTGTAGTCTGAGGCCAAGGCCCATCATCAAAGGTGAGAGCAATCACTTTCTCACCCTGAGTAAGTTTTGCAGCCTTAATGATTTCTCCTTGAAAACGTGATGGTATGGCGTAGGCTAGCCCCTTTGTTTGTGCTTCTTGCTGCCAGCTTGTAAGCATCGCCGCCTTTAATTTCTCAATGCGCTGCTGAGTTCCTACGTTTGCAGATACATCCTTGATATTTATACTTGGTCTACTCTGAGTATCCGAAGCATTTGGCCTTAGAAGCATCATAAAAGCAAGACTAAAAACACCACCTAAAGCAAGTAGCGCAATTAATATTCCTTCTGGCCACAGAAACGACTTATTGTTTTCCACCTCAAAGCTCCTTCAAAGATCGAACCATCACCAGGGTTATGACGGTACGTTATAGCACATTTTTATTAGATATTTAGATACCAGTTGCTTTCTGGTAATCATGAAAATTGGAATTGGTACTAACGAGAATTCAGAATTGATAAGACAGACTATATTGCTTTAACTGAAATCTATATGCTCTAGATTTGGACAGCGTTGAACATACAATACTTGGTACTGTTTAATTTCAACCTAGTCACAAAAGGTAAGCTCTGCGCTTCCACATTCTTACCGCTAGCTCTAAAAAGGAGAGGAACACAATCAGATAATTAACCACACCCCAAAATCCTCTTAAATAGGAGTTCTGAATTAGTTGCTGTTTTTCAGTTCACCGCTAAGGCAGCATTATCCTTTCAAGATGAACTAAGCTGTCATACCTACAATTTGCACTTTTAGCAGACTGAAGTTTTTTTTGCCAGACTTTTTGACTGTAAAACTGTATAATTTACAACTTAAATGAATTGTTTGATTAACATACAAAACTACTTACAAGGGCAGGTTGTCTTTAAAAAAAGAGTCTGGTAAACTATTAGTTCTATTCTTGATAGGATATATTTTACTGGCTGTTGCCATTGTTTCCTTTTTAAGAAAAAATTAAATTTTCAACTGACAGAATGTTACCTTGTACTTTCTATGAAATAGACCAGACGAAAATTGATTCAATATAGTTTCTCATTGCCAAGAGGCATTTATTCTTTAAATCTAGTCACCTTTGACTCATTCAGTAAAAATAATTCTATCAGCAGCTTACTTCTCTTTCGGATGCTGATACTTTAGCCGAAATTGCTAGTAGCTTTCTGTCTGTAAATTTTTTTCTCGATAATTAAGTATGTTTATATCTTAATTAATAGTACAGTTTAATATGCTCTGTCACCGTGGAATTACGGAAATTAATTTCGGGTATATAGGCAAGTGATTAAAATCACAAGAGTATGGCATCTATCCATTGAAGCAATAAAGTCTATATTTCATCTTTAAAAGTAGTTTTTTTTACTAAAAACGCTGACTTTAACCAAATTTCTGCATTTAAAAATACATTTATATTGGGAATTATTTTATGTAATATCACTTAATAATACAGACAAAAATATATTTTCTTGCAACTCAACCTCCAGCAAGACTGCCCTCTACCTTTTTTCAGTAAAGTGAGGTAGATACTTTGACACTCCCCACCGATAAATCGGGGGGATTCTAGCATCACTGACGTTCTTTGCTTTTACAGGTCTTGCGACCAATAGAAGTAGGGAGAATATCTCCGCTAGCGTTACTTCCCGGATGCCCTCCGGTAGCGCTTGCACGAACGACACTCTCTTCAACGGGGGGAACCCCCGCACAGAGGTGTCTCCTTAAAATTACTTTGGCTGCATTCACATCGCGTTGTTCGGTATGTCCAATAAAACTTAAAATTATCTCATAACTTGCCTTATAATTACAGCAATTAGAATTTTTATTTTTAATTATCTATTTAGCAATCCTAATTATTAGCTTATATTACCTGAGACAAGTCATAATTTATTTGAAGTACTTTTGCTTATCTTTGGTAAATGGATAAGTGTATTATTTAATGTCTGTATAGGTTGACCCTAAACCCTAATTTCCTATTAATATACCTTTTGAGTCAAAATAATCAAGGTATTTGTCTCACTTCTGAAACTGGCTAGAAACTTTTATGATTCCTCACGAAAGTGATGCAAAACAAGAGCGTGCGTCGTTAAAAGTATGGCGTAGTTGGCAAGAAAATCTGATTTTAATTGCGATCGCACTGGGTTTGGCATTCTTAATCAGGACTTTTATCGCCGAACCCCGCTATATACCTTCTGATTCGATGTTGCCCACCTTACATACTGGCGATCGCTTGGTAGTTGAAAAAATCTCCTACCATTTTCACCCTCCCATAACTGGAGATATTATTGTTTTTCAGCCACCCCCAGAACTACAACGTCGAGGATATCCCAAAGACCAAGCGTTCATCAAGCGAGTTATTGGCCAGCCAGGTGAGGTAATTAGTGTTGCTTCTGGCAAAGTCTACCTCAACGGTCAACCCTTGGCAGAAGACTACATCGCTGAACCTCCAAATCAGCCATATCCACCAGTAAAAGTCCCAGAAGACAAATTTTTTGTTATGGGAGATAATCGCAACGATAGTAATGACTCTCGCTATTGGGGCTTTTTACCCAGAAAAAATGTCATCGGTCGAGCAACGTTTCGCTTTTGGCCTCTCGATCGCATTGGGTTCATTTAATCAATTTTGGATTTTGGATTTTAGATTTTAGATTTTTCCTTCAATCCAAAATCCAAATTGCCTGTAAGCGCACCTTTGGTGCGACTCAAAATTCAAAATTGGCAGGTTTAGGAGTTATTTTAAAACTTTTAACTTAAAACCTTAAATAATACATCAGTTGGGCGATCGCATCACCAGGTAGCTCCAGCCGTCGCTGAAAATCAGCCAGGTTACGGTAAGGCCCGGCTGATTGGCGATTTTGCACCACTGCTTGTGCCAAAGACAAATCTATAAATGGAATTTGTGCTAATTTTTCAAGGGTTGCTGTGTTCGGGTTGACTAAATAGGTAGGATTTTCTAAAGATTCGTGGTCATAGTAAATAAAATTCAGCAGAGGCTTTAATGGCTCTAGACGCGGCGCTGGCATACCCAAAGCCGCAGCGATATCTTCAATACAGTAAAATTTTACACCTGAATGTGAAAGTTCCACAAGCGATCGCGCTTGGTGAATTGACAAACCTGGCAGACGTAACCAATCATCTACAGTCGCTTGATTAGCATCAATGCGGATACCTAATTGAGCCGCTAGCTGAATTTCTTCCCCAGATTGTAGGCGATAGTAGGGATCGTTGAGAAGCTTGGCGCGGAGTTTTTGCAGTCTGGAATTTAAAGGTAGCCAGTTATTCATGATTGTCGCTTACCTCAAGAAATCTGGTCTAGCAATTGGCGACGCTTTTGTTCAAATTCATACTCTGAAATCAGTCCATCCTGGCGCAGAGCATCTAATTCACGCACTGCGTCAGCGATCGCTCCTACCTGATTAATCGCCTTTTGTGAGTTCCTTGCTGCTGACTTGCCTAGATTAAAGTTACGATCAAAAGCTTCTTCGTCTTGAGCTAAATACCAAACTCCCTCAATCGCACTAGCTACCTTGGGGATAGGCGTCCAGGAAAGCAACACATACAAAACACCCCACAACGGCTGTCCCAGATAAAATTTATGTAATCCTGAAATTGTCAGCGTGCCAGAAAAAGCTAAAACAGCGGCAACACTTCGACTTTTGCGCTTAGTCAACATATTTCTAATAAATATACGAATCCCACAGTTCCTACAATAAGACAGCCAAAAGGCACACAGACAATTCATCCCTAACTAAATCTTCCCAATTCCCAATTCCCAATTCCCAATCCCCATTACCCCTTATCCCCAGAGGGGGCCCCACCTTCCCCAATCCCCAATCCCCAATTTGAAGAAATTTGAGTAGGTTTCACATTACTGTGCATTGAGCTTTGATGCTAATTTTAAGTTTTTAACGGATCTAGACTACTACGATGTCACAGACCTTCCTACCGCCAGAATGGTTTAAACAGCTTTGTGATCCTTACGCTGTGCTAGGAATTTCTGTGAGTGCTGACGATCGCCAGATTTTTAAACGCTATCACACTTTAGCGAAACTCCTACATCCCGATCGCTATGCTAAAAGCTGCAATCCAGACCAAGAATTAGTGACGGTAATACTTAGCCATTTAATCAATCCAGCTTACGAACAACTCAAACATCGACACAAGCGCTTGATTGCTATAGCCATGCTGCGATCGGACGCAAGAATATTACAGCTGCAAGCTTTGTGTGAGCAAAGTACCATAGCTAAGGAAATTATAGAAATGTCTGCACCCCAAGCTGAACTGTTTTATGAAGAAGCGATCGCCTCCTATGCAGAAGCTCAATACAAATCACTCCATCAGTTTTATCAAGTTACGCAACAAATTAGTATACTAAATTTAGTTTATTTACACTTGCATAAACCTGACCTGTTTCTACCGCAAAAAGTTGTTCCCATCATTCCTGAAGTAGAAGTCAAGCCAGTTGAATTGACATTAAATGAAAAAACTAATGTCAAACCAGTTTTGACAAACTATGCTCAACGTCACTACCAGCGAGCTATTGAGTACGTCAGGCTAGCCAATTGGACCCTAGCTGTGCAAGAACTGCGCGATGCCATCAAGTTAGAGCCAAATAACAGCAACTATTATGCCTTATTAGGTTTAGTACATCTAAAACAGAAATTTATCGGCATGGCCAGGGTTTACATCCGTCAAGCATTAAAACTTAACCCGCAAGATTCACTAGCTCTGAAATACTCTACCAGACTGAAAATTGAACCGAGTGAAAAGACCAATCCTAAATCAATGGCTAAAGCTCTGAGTATTGCAGCTTTATTAAGTCGATTTAACAAGGGTAAACGTTCTCAAGTCAAGTGTTGAAATTTCGGTAACAAACCGTACTAAAACCGAAGCTTCGTGACTAGATTACTCCCCTAGACTAAAATAATAAATAGAAGTAAAACTATTAAGCTACTGAGTCTGGGCGCTCAGTTTAATATAAGCAATATGGGATTCTTCGATTCTGAAATAGTTCAGCAAGAAGCAAAACAGCTGTTTGAGGATTATCAAGCGCTGATCAAGCTTGGCAACAGCTACGGCAAATTTGACCGCGATGGCAAAAAGCTGTTTATTGAGCAAATGGAAGCCATGATGGAGCGATACCGCATCTTTATGAAGCGCTTCGAGCTATCAGAAGATTTCATGGCACAAATGACAGTAGAACAACTGAAAACGCAATTAGGTCAGTTCGGTGTCACCCCGCAACAAATGTTTGACCAAATGCACCTCACTTTAGAACGGATGAAAGCCGAGCTAGAAAAACAGCCCTAGCAAAAGTTAGGAGTTGGGAGTTAGGAGTTCTCAATAAACTCATAACTCATAACTTATCACTCCTAACTTTAATTTGACTTGGGACGAGAAAACTGGGAAGGTGGCTTGAAGTTTTCTGCGGGTACGTTCTTCAGTGCCTTCTCCATAAAATCTTTCCAAATGGGAGCAACCATACCCCCGCCTGTAGCACGGCTAGCTAATTGTCTATTGTCATCCCTACCTACCCAAACAGCAGTGGTTAGCTGGGGCACAGTGCCAACATACCAGATATCCTTTTCTGAGGAAGTTGTACCCGTCTTCCCAGCGCTTGGACGAGCTATAGCAGCACCTTTACCTGTACCACTAGTAACTACCGTTCGCATCACATCAATAATAGCTGCCGATGCCCAAGGGTCTAAAACTAGCTGGGGTTTTGGGGTGTTATCTAATAACACATTACCACTACTATCGGTGACACGGGCAATTACAGTGGGTGGAGACTGCCAGCCATAATTAGCAAAGGTAGCATAAGCACTAGCCATTTCCAAAGGAGTAACCCCAATTGCACCTAGAGGCAGGGAGCTAACAGGTTCCATAGGACTCATAATACCCAAGGTGCGGCACGTTTCTATGACTCTATTCATCCCCACAGCCTTACCAATCTTGATCACAGGAATGTTGCGTGACTGGGCTAAAGCTGTGCGGATTGGCATAGATCCGCTAAAACCCCCATCATAATTTCTGGGGAAGTACCAACCGTTACCATCTCGATAACTGACTGGGGCATCTACCACCGTTGAGTCTGGCCCATACTTACCAGTAGCAAAAGCAGTATAGTATACAAACGGTTTAAAGGAAGATCCAGGCTGACGTTGAGATTGAGTTGCACGATTGAATTCACTGGTCTTAGGATCTACACCGCCCACCAGTGCTTTAATAAAATGGGTGCGCGGATCAATTGCCACTAAGGCAATTTGATTCTTCGATAATCCCTGTCCAAGCAGTGATTTATGCCATTTTATGACAGTTTCTTCTGCCATGATTTGGAAGTTGGCGTCAACTGTAGTTTGCACCCGCATTCCACCTTTGAGTAATGTCTCACGCCCAAACTTCTTAGCCAACTCCTGCGCTACGGTATTGGTTATATAAGGTAGGGCACTACCTTGAAAGGATTTGATTCTCCCAAGTTTGATTTCTTGCTTGAGGGCCTTGTCGTATTCTGACTGGTTGATCCAGTTCAATTCCAGCATCCGTCCCAGCACTTCTTTTTGTTTCTGTTTTGCCAGTTTCATGCTCACAAACGGGCTAAATTCTTCTGGTGCTTGGATCAAACCCGCCATCATTGCTGACTCACCCAAGCTTAAATATTCTGATGATTTATTAAAGTAACTGCGGGCTGCCGTTTGTACACCATAATTGTTATGACCCCAATAAACTTGATTGAGGTACATTTCTAATATTTGGTCTTTAGTGAGAATTTGCTCTAACCGGATTGCTAGCACAGCCTCTGCTAACTTGCGGGTAAAGGCACGCTTGCGAGACAAAAATAGGTTTTTTACCAATTGCATGGTGACAGTAGAGCCACCCTCTTTGACTCCGCCTGCTGCTGCGTTAACTACTACAGCACGCCCAACGCCGACGGGGTTAATACCGTGGTGATCGTAGAAGTGACTATCTTCACTTGCCAACACCGCCCGTTTTAAATTCGGCGAAATTCTATCTAGGGGTACGACTTCCCGATTGGCTTCCCCGTGAATACTCGTTAAAAGTTTACCTTTAACGTCATAAATGTAAGTCGTTTCTGAGGGAAAGAAGTTACGTAGCTGTCTCACATCTGGCAAATTACGGAAACTGATGGCTAAACCAACTAGTCCTCCGGCTACAATGGAACTTGCCAGCATGGTGATTGAGAGGAGAGTACCGCCAGTTACCTGACCGACTCCTTTCAAAAACTCAAAACCTGATGAAGCCCGACGTTGTGGCTGTTTATCTTCAAAAGTCCTAGACGACGACACGGCGATTTCACTTCCTCACTTGTAAATTTAACTGTAATTCATTGGGCGAAGCAAGGCGGTTAATTTTTTGCAATTATAGTAGTTTGGCAGATGAGAAAGTGGATAAATTGCAAGTGTTTATAACCAACTTAACTTCTAGTGTACAAAGCATAGCTAACAATGGATTTTCTGGTATGACGCAAGATATGAATTGGTTGCGTCGTGGTGTAGTAGAAGTTTTCCCACAACCAGCTGATGTTAACAGTGAAAGTCTAGAAAACCGCTTATTAACTACAAACCAACCTTTGAGGATCAAATTGGGAATCGATCCTACGGGTGCTGATATTCATCTAGGTCATAGCATACCAGTACGAAAACTGCGAGGGTTTCAAGATGCTGGTCATACAGCAGTTCTAATTATTGGCGATTTTACAGCACGCATTGGCGATCCGACTGGTAAATCTGAGGTGCGTCGTCAGCTTACAGAAGCAGATGTAGCCCAAAATGCCCAGACTTATCTTGACCAAGTACGTCCTATCTTGGATTTTGACACACCAGGAAGGTTAGAGGTGCGCTATAACTCCGAATGGCTCTCTGGGCTAAACTTAGAGAAAATTTTGGAGTTACTCTCCACGATGACGGTGGGGCAGATGTTAGCGAAGGAAGGATTTACAGAACGCTATAAAAAAGAGAATCCAATTTTTATCCATGAGTTCCTGTACCCGTTAATGCAAGGTTTTGATTCGGTTGCAGTTGAGTCAGATGTGGAATTAGGTGGCACTGACCAGAAATTTAACATTGCTGTAGGCAGAGATTTGCAACGCCATTTTGGTCAAAAGCCCCAATTTGGGATGCTGTTGCCAATTTTGATTGGCACGGATGGGGTGCAAAAAATGTCTAAGTCTTTAGGTAATTATATCGGATTGTCAGAACACCCAGGACAAAAGTATCAAAAGTTGCAAGGAGTTCCCGATCATCTCCTGGAGCAGTATTTTGAACTGTTGACGGATTTACCTTTGGATCAACTGCCAGAAAATCCCCGCGATCGCCAGACACTTTTAGCATGGGAAGTTGTGAAACAGTACCACGGCGAAACCGCAGCCCAAGAGGCGAAAGAAGCAGCCCAAAGTGGTGGCAAGGAAGGTGCAGTTCCAGAATTTTCTCTAAGTGGAGTGTCGCAGTTTCCGGTTAAGTTAGCGTATATTCTCAATGCCACTGGCTTGTGCAAAAGTACCGGGGAAGGAAAGCGGAAAATTCAAGAAGGTGGAGTGCGCTTAGATGGCGATCGCATCACTGATGCTGATACCACTTTCGATGTTCCTAGTAAATTACAAGGTAAAGTTTTACAAGTTGGAAAAAATAAGTTTGTGCGCTTAGTGCCTTAAATGGGGAATGGGGAGTAGGGAATGGGGAATAGGGAACAAATAGGACAACGAGTTATTGTGGCTTTGGATGTGCCGGATGAACAAAGTGCGATCGCTCTTATAGATCAACTACCACAAGTGGTTTGGTGGAAAGTCGGTTTAGAGCTGTTTACTAGCACTGGCCCGATAATTCTAGAAGTGTTAAAGTCTCGCCAAAAGCGCATTTTCTTGGATTTAAAGTTTGATGATATTCCCAATACCGTTGCTGGTGCTTGCCGGAGTGCAGCTAAATACGGAGTGGATTTACTGACAATTCATGCTACTGCTGGTAGAGATGCCCTGAAAGCCGCAACTGAGGCGGCAGAAGAAGGGGCTGTAAAAGCAGGTGTACAACCACCAAAGTTAATTGCTATTACCCTGTTAACGAGCATTTCTGCTCGGCAGTTGGCATTTGATTTAAAAATACCCTTAGAATTGCCAGAATATGCTCTAGAAATGGCCCTGCTGGCTCAAGAATCTGGTTTGGATGGGGTAGTTTGTTCGCCTCAAGAGGTGGCACAGCTACGACAAACTTGTGGAGATGACTTTTTGCTTGTTTGTCCGGGGGTTAGACCAACTTGGGCTGATATTGGCGATCAAAAGCGATCGCTCACTCCAGCCCAAGCCATTAAAGCCGGTGCAGATTATCTAGTGATTGGTCGTCCCATCACCGCTGCTACTGAGCCTGAGTTAGCCTGGAAGCGGATTTCTGAGGAGTTAATCACGGTGGCATGAAGCTAAGAGTCAGTGAGAAACTTAGAGTGCAGGGTGTAGGGGACAACAATCTTGCCTCTTCGCTCAGTCAGAAAAATTATAGTTTCCTGTTTGCTTGTAGCTTCTGGGTTGTAGTTTCAAACAGCTTTGCTTACCCAGCCTTCTCGATAAATCCCACCCCTAAACCCTCGGCACTAGCAGAAAAAGAAAATGTCAACAGTGATGCGAGGTCTTTGTGTTCTGAACAAAATTTAGAAATATTAACTATACAGCTACTGCAAGATTTACCTAGTTATACCAATCGCGCTAGTCAACGCGCTCGTCGCCTTAGAAGAAGCAGTGATATTTACAGTTATATGCTAGTGGCAGGAAGACCTGAGTTTACTCCTCTGCCCCTTAACCTTGAAGAATATAGTGCAGATGCGACTAAAAGCTCTGCATCAGGGGTTGAGCAAGTTTTTTTTACTACCTTAGAACGGCAGTACATAGGAAAGAAAGCGGTAGAATTGCAGCAATTCCACTGGCTGTTGTTGACTAAAACTAAAATTGGTTGGCAACTAGTGATGATGTTTTCTCAAACTGGTTCCTATTCAGCACAGCAGCCATTATCTCCGCCACGCGATAGTAGTAAAGGTACTGTTGCCCAAGGGGTTAAAACTTGGTTACGCGATTGTCAAGCTGGAAGTGTACGCCCGATGCGTGCTGTAAATCTGGGAGACAAAATTAAACCGTTAATATCAAAATAGAACAGCTATGACTCAAACAAAAATGCCTCGCCTTTAAGATATTTGCTACAGAGGCTTTCAGTAACGTAGGGTACAGTTTCTAACAAGTAATCGTGTTCATTTGGCTGCGACGCTAAAAAAACAAAATTGTTTACCATTGCTCCGAGAAAGAACGCCTCCAAGATACGCTGAGAATCATCGGGCAGTTGACACAGGCTTTGATATCCGCTAAGGAACGATCTACGGTTTTCGGGAAACAGATGTAGCAGTGTATGAGCAATGTCATAAAGGTAGTAGCCGAAGCCGCAACAGGAAAAGTCGATGAGTCGTGCTTTACCTGCATAAAAAATGTAATTATTTTCATTCAGGTCTGCGTGAATCAGACCCCAATTGATGCGTGTTTTTTCTAGTGCTGTCATCACATTACTAATTCGTTTAACCACACTCTCAAGGACAGCGAAATCAGTCACAGATATCGTACCAGCATCTACTAGCGATCGCAGCTTCATTAGTGAAGCGTGTAGTTGCTCCCAGTCGTATTTTGGTCGCGTCAAGCCTAAAGGTAATTCCCAGAGGCTGGCGTGCTGGTGCAACTGAGCCATAAGTTCCCCGACTCGTCTAGCCTGCGTCGTTGTAGGTTCAGTATCGAGAGGAGAACCATCGACCCACTTTAGTAATGTACAGTTGAGCGTTTCGCTGATGTCATCAACTGCTACAGAGGTAATAAAACTGCCACTGATGTTCTGGACGGGGTATGGCACAACTAAATCGGTATCTCGATGCAACGCGGTAAGCCAGATGAGTTCTGACTCAATGACGGCTTGTTGTTGCCAGATGTGATCGCAAAACTGAGCGATCGGATAATGGATACGGAGAAGAAATAACGCTTGCTCATCATATTCTCTAGATGTAGCAAAATTTTGATTATTGCGAGTATCAACGCGAAACGTCACATTTTGGCTATGACCCAAGAATACCAATTGATCTGCATTGACATTGTATTGAGCTAGCGCAGTTAAAGCTAGACCCTTCCAATCGATTTTGCTTTCCATCAATTTCCGATTCAGATACTTATTTCAAACAAAATAAATGTACATCATCCAACTAGCTTGTATCAGTGGAATTGCACCTGTATCTTTAGGAAGATTTTTAGGAAAAATAGCTAATAAATAGCTAAAAGAAGCAGACATTATTTAAAAACTCAGATTGGCTTGAATTTAAGCGTTGTAACTCCCGTTTTTTGGCGATAACATGGAAAGAAGTTTATTTCAAGCTGTATCAAACCGCGTTTAGCGTCAGTTTTTTTATGGACATTCAGTTAATCAACATCGGCTTTGGTAACATCGTGTCTGCCAACCGAGTAGTTGCCATTGTCAGTCCAGAGTCTGCCCCGATTAAGCGGATTATTACCGATGCACGGGATAGAGGTCAACTGATTGATGCAACTTACGGTCGTCGCACTAGAGCTGTAATTATCACCGATTCCAGCCACGTAATTCTGTCAGCGATTCAGCCGGAAACGGTAGCGAATCGCTTTGTGATTTCTCGCGAACATCAAACTGTAGATAATTAACTCGCAGTGGGTTTTTCCCACTCCTCTTTATACCGTATCGGTAGTACCATGTGAATTAGACAAATTTTCTGTTACTCTTGCTACAAATTCTTTAGTCACTAGTGGACTAGACCAGGAACACAAGACTAATGAATAATATGTATTGATTGATTCACAGGTTGAAGGGATGATGCCAGTTTTACCCATCCAGAATAGTGTGACTACCGAAGAATGCTTACATTTAGGCAGGTTAATTGTTTTAACTGGCCCCAGTGGGGTAGGTAAAGGTACTTTAATGCGATCGCTCTTAGAGCGTCATCCAGAACTCTATTATTCCGTATCTGTGACGACTCGTTCTCCGCGTTCAGGGGAAATTGATGGCAAAAGTTATTACTTTATCAGCCGCAGTAAGTTTGAGCAATTAGTTGCTGAAGGTGAATTTTTAGAATGGGCAGAATTTGCTGGTAACTATTACGGCACTCCCCGGGAAGCTGTACTTAACCAAATTCATGCCGATAAGTTGGTGGTGCTGGAAATTGAACTAGAAGGGGCAAGACAAATTCGGACTTCCTTTCCCAGTGCCCTCAGCATTTTTATTTTACCGCCTTCCTTTGATGAATTAGAGAAACGAATACGCTCTCGTGCCCAAGACTCCCAAGAAGCGATCGCCCGTCGTCTACTCCGTGCCCAAGAAGAAATTCAAGCCGCAGATGAATTTGATATTCAAATCGTTAATGACGATTTTGAAACTGCTTTAAATGATATTGAAGCAGTTTTGTTTAAATAAGTTAGGAGTTAAGAGTTAGAAGTCATGAATTTAAACTCCTAATTCCTAACTCCTGTACAGACGCGATTAATCGCGTCTCTACTGCTAACTCCTAGTAATTAACCAAATAGACCTTGAATTAGTTCCAAATTACTAGTCAAAAAGTAAGCAACTACTGCACCACCAATACCACCAATCAAAAAAGAACTGCCGAAGTTGTTCCAGCTTTCTTTAGAGTTAAAAGCATCTGCTGGCGGCTTGGGTACGGTAACACTAGGAAGTGCTTTGGGTGGATTGCTGTTAGCATACAGCGATAGGGCGCCAGTAAGAACAACAACCAGGCCGATACCTCCCAGTAACCCAGCTAAGTTAGCGTTAGCTGTATCCCGCAGTGGGCCCAATTTGGCAAAGGGGCCAAATAGCCAGTAACCATGAGCCATACCAACTTCCAAACCGCGTCTAGCAGGAGCCAGACCTGGACGATAGGCAGGTAAATTATTAATGAACCCCTTGATCAAGGGAGAAGAATTAACTGGGGTTTCTAGGTTGCCTAGCTGTGGATCGCCGAATGCGGGAAAAACAACTTCCCGATTTCTGGGATCGCCAGGAAGATTCTTTGATGCATCTACTGCTTGTGCCATATTTTATGTTCGCCTCTAAATTAAAATGGTGGCATTTTTATATTAATAATAATTGTCGCTAAAGATGTCTTTTTACTAGGAAGTTTAGAAAAATTAATTTAGCTTTTTTTAAAACCGTGAAACTCGCGATTTGTAAACAGGATCGCGAGTTTCAAAAAACTATTTTTGCTGCCTACTTTGGTGATAATTCTGCCTAACTAAGCTGAATACATCAACTACACAATATTAAGCAAAAAACAAGACATTGATTCAACTGTCCTAAATCCCATTTGACACTTATGGTAGTGGGTGGAAAAGTAGGTCGGGGAAAAAGCGGTTGAATTCAATCAAGACACCTGCTGTGATGAACAGCCAGATGGTAGCTGCCACGGGCGCTGTGGAAATGAATTTAATCAAATAAGATGATTGGTCGCCTTTGTCTGCCATGAATTTAGTCTCCAAAACGAATGAATTAGTTAAACTGATTTAGCGTGGAGAAACGGGGATTTCTGAATCCTTGGCTGCTAATTTTTCAGAGAGCAATTCTTGGACTGCTGCTGCTGGCCAAGCAAAGCCTGAAGCTATTATGGGTAGTGCCAAACCAAGATCGATTTGGATTTCTTTTAGTTCAGTGTCAGATTCCTTTTTGATTGCTTGCAGATAGGCACGACCTACCCAACCAATCCAACCAGCAATATATAGAAATAAAATGCTAGGGATCAAAAAGTCACCAGCACGATCTAGGCGACCATCAACAATCAAGTGGGGGTATCCTTCAGGGCCGCACAGCTCCTGAGAATAACGCTCAAACCGCTTTTTCCCTGATTGGGGGTCAGCGGTGGTATTACGGGCATTAGCTGCTAGCTCTTGAAAAGCGGGATTGTCTCTACACGGTGTCAAATTCGCCCCTAAAGCTTGTGCTGGGGGGGCAAAGTTGAACCAAAGACTAATCGCTAACATCAAAGCAAACAATCGTCGCATAGAGTTGTTTCCTTTTATTACAAAACAAGAAGTTCTTTATACAAAACGAAGCGGCTTGTACAGTTGGTTTATTTGCATAACTAGGAAGTCATCATACTCTTGGGTGGGAACCGTGTAAAGTTTAAGTAAATAAAAGTTAAAGCTTCTCAACCAAAATGAGTGCTGAGTTCCGAGTGCTGAGTATAAGAGTTGTTGTAGGGTAGTAAAGAAGAAAGATTTTCTCTCTACTATTCAGGATTCAGAATTCAGCACTCAGAACTTAGAATTTAGAATTCAGGACTCAGAACTCAGAACTCAGCACTCAACACTCCCAATGGCAACCGTTTTAGCAATAGAAACCAGTTGTGATGAAACAGCCGTCGCAATTGTTAATAATCGTAAAGTTTGCAGCAGTATCGTAGCCTCACAAATTCCAGTCCATCAGCAGTATGGCGGGGTAGTGCCAGAAGTAGCGTCTCGCCAGCACCTGGAAACGATAAATGTTGCGATCGCCCAAGCCTTAGAGCAAGCCCAATTAGATTGGGAAAAAATTGACGCAATTGCCGCTACTTGTGCCCCTGGACTTGTAGGAGCGCTATTAGTGGGGTTAACTGCTGCCAAAACCTTGGCGATGGTACAGAACAAGCCATTTTTGGGAGTTCATCACCTCGAAGGTCACATTTACGCAACTTACTTGAGCGAATCAACTTTAAATCCCCCTTTTCTTAGCTTACTGGTTTCAGGCGGACATACAAGCTTGATTTATGTCAAAGATTGTGGTATTTACGAAACTCTGGGACAAACCCGTGATGATGCTGCGGGTGAAGCCTTTGATAAAGTGGCGCGATTGTTAAAGCTGGGTTATCCGGGTGGGCCAGTGATTGACAAGTTGGCACAAGAGGGAAATCCTCAAGCCTTTGCTTTACCAGAAGGAAGAGTTTCTCTACCCAGTGGAGGATTTCATCGTTATGATGCGAGTTTTAGTGGGTTAAAAACGGCTGTATTACGTTTAGTGCAGCAGTTAGAAAAAGATACTAGACAAGTACCAGTGGCAGACGTAGCAGCTAGCTTTCAGGATACCATAGCGCGATCGCTAACCAAAAGAGCGATCGCCTGTGCCCTTGACTATGGTCTAGATACAATTGCCATTGGTGGCGGTGTAGCAGCTAATAGCGGGTTGAGAAAAAACCTCCAAGCCGCCGCAGTTAAACATAACTTACGCGTCTTATTCCCACCTCTAAAATTCTGTACCGATAACGCCGCCATGATTGGCTGTGCCGCTGCTGACCATCTATCCCGTGGTCATACATCTCCCCTTACACTAGGCGTTGAATCTAGGTTAGGGCTTACTCAGGTGATGAAGTTGTATCAACCTGTTGAGTAGTCATTTGTCATTTGTCATTTGTCATTTGTAACTACCAATGCCCTATATCCTATAACTATTGACTATCGATCTGATGTGATCGGCCACTGCATCCGGCTGTTCTAACATAGCCAGATGTCCGCAATTAGGAATTTCCAGAACATTGTCACCACAATATTGAAAAAGTCTGTGGAAGCTAGCTAAATGGCGCACATACTTGGGTTCCATAACCTTGTCTTGGGCACCAGCCAAAAAATAAACTGGCTGCTTCAGTTGGGATACTAGCTCAGGTAAACGATTGATTTCTTCTTCAGTTGTGGAGTCTAACAGAGTTCCCAGAGCCGCTTCTGGATCAGCCACAACGAAATCTATTACTCGCTGACGTGCCCAATAGCGCTCTAAAGGACGAGCCACACTAGCTCTAGTAAACAGCAAATCAATCAAAGGCACTTGGGACAGCCAGCGTGGACGGACTTGCAAAAATTTCTGACCCGCCGAGCGAAACTGCTCAAAGGCTTCTTTGAGGTAAATACCACCGCCAGCGTTGATACAGATAACTCCTTTAACACACTCAGGCATTTGATCTGCTCCCCAAAGAGCGATCGTCCCGCCTAATGAGTGACCAATTAGCCAAGCACTCGTAATATTTAGCTGTTTCAAAAGAGCTGCTAAATCCTGAGTATACGCAGCAGGAGTATAAAGAGAATCGAAAGATGAGCCAACCGCACTACTGGAGATGGGCGTCAGACTCAAAGACTTTTGTGCTCGACTAAAATCGGTTTTTACCTGGGATTGGGATTCACCAAAACCCCGCAAATCATAGGACAGGCACTGCAAATCATCTGATAGGCGGGAAATCACAGGTTGCCAATATCCACGGCTATTGAGCCAACCGTGGATAAATACTAAAGCATGGGGGCAGGAAGTGGGAGCCGTTAGCTCGTATGCGTGTAGAACGCCCAAGATTTCGATAGTTGCCATACTTATATCGTACCCTTAAGGACGGGTGCGACTAAATACTAAAGCAGAAAGAGTTAGAAGTTAGAAGTAAGGAATTTTTAACTCATAACTCATAACTTCTCACTTTTTTTATTTACCCAACAACCTCTGTCGCACTCCTTCAGCAATTTTGTGACCCAGATATTCAGGAATGAGGCTTTCATTCGGCCCTAACAAGTAGAGAATTAGCCGTGTACGTCCGCGCCAAACCAGTAAATTGGCATTCACTACCAGAAGGTCTTCCTGCCAGATAGCGTACATCACTTTATAGAATAATCCTGGTTGATTATCAGCTTCAATCACTAGAGCAGGAAGATGAAATACCGGATCGACATAAAACTCAGTTTGTACCTGCTCTAAGCCAGTGTCAAGATTAAATTCTACTGCCAGCATCTCTTCTACCTCAAACCGACCTCCTAAAGCCTCGCGAATGGCGCGACAGACATTTTCTGCGGTTTTCTCGGTCAAGGCTTTACTACCACGAGATACCAATAGTTTGATAAAAACTAACATTGGCGGACGGATCTGACCATATAGACTCAGACCGTGGATAGTCAACCCATAAGCTGCTAGTACACCAAAAATATCGCTGAGGAGAAAAGACTGGTTGCGGTAAGCAAAATGCAGGGCACTTTTGCTACCTTCCGGTTTCAGTTCAATAACAGCACGTCTAGTTTTATAGAGACGGTAGGCTAGCCGCAAATTTTGCAGTTGAATTTCACTACTGACGAATTGCTCATAAAACTGGGGAAACGCTCGGTTAAAGCGCTTTAGGAGTTCCAGTGTCGAAGATTTTAAACCAGAAGCCATTGTTAAAGGTAAGACTCGCTTGCTTTCGTCAGCTGGGTGTTGGGGATGGTGGGACCCCCTCTGGGGATAAGGGGTAATGGGGATGGTGGGGCCCCCTCTGGGGATAAGGGGTAATGGGGACTGGGGACAAGGGGGACAAGGGGACAACACAAGAATGTTCTCGATTCCCAATCCCCAATGCCCAATCCTGTGTATACAATACACTCCTAAACTAACGTGCATTTAAGCTCTATACGAGCAATTGCCAGGATTAGGTTTTTGAATTTTGAATTTTGAATTTTGAATTTTGAATTGTTTATATCCTTACCCTTTTGGTGAATTTCTCCTAGCCTTTACAACAAAATGCTAAAGTTGAAAATGATTGGTGTGAAACACCCTCTAACTGGCTGTTACCATTGCAAATCCCGAAAACAACCGAAAAATTTTGAGTGTAAAGGATAGTAAATGGGGTAGCGATGTTAAAAGTGAATCAACACTCTTGAGAGTGGAAACCAATTCAGTTATACTACCCGAACCGCGTTGGCATGGGTTTTTGGAAAACTTGGTTTAGTACTCCTGAATCTGTAGGGACAACTAGGACAAACCTCTTTGAAGAGCATACAGCGGAAACTGCGGGCAACTCTAGCCCCAGTAGTATTAGCGAAGCTGCTTCAAAGGAGGCTCGGATCGTCTTCAGCACGGAACGAGATATTGACCTATATGAGCTAGAAGAACTCTGTGATGCAGTTGGTTGGTCGCGTCGTCCTCTAAGAAAAGTAAAAAAAGCTATTGAGCATAGTTTTCTCGTTGCCTCAATGTGGCAAGTGAGAGGAAACCAAAAGCGGCTCATTGGTTTTGCCCGTGCTACCTCAGATCACGCGTTTAATGCCACTATCTGGGATGTAGTAGTTCACCCAGACTTTCAAAGTCAAGGACTGGGCAAGGCGCTGATGAAATACGTTCTCAAAAAACTTAGGAGTGAAGAAATTAGTAATGTCACTCTCTTCGCTGACCCCCACGTTGTAGATTTCTACCGAACTATGGGGTTTATGGCTGATCCAGAAGGCATCAAAGGCATGTTCTGGTATCCTCACTAACGCTCAATCCAAATAAAACCCGATTCGCGCAATAAAATCAGGTATAGTAGTACAAATCTATTATTTAATTTGGTTTGACTAGGTTTAGCCGACGAACGCACAAGTAATATCTCTTGTAAAACTAAGTCGGCAGACAAACCTTGATCAGTCTAAATATCTAATCTAGCTAGTATTTGCAGAAGATATAAATATAATATTAGGTATGAGCGGTGTTATGTGATATGATTGTATTAACGCTTTTGTGAAAGCGCGATCGCTTTGATCGGGAGTTAAAACCAAACCTAAAAAGCGGATAACTATAACGGGATGTAGCGCAGCTTGGTAGCGCGCCTGCTTTGGGAGCAGGATGCCGCAGGTTCAAATCCTGTCATCCCGATTCAATTAATATAGTTAACAGTTAGAGAAATTAGCTAGGTTTTCTTTGTTAACATCTGCAATTTAATTGGATATTTCTATAGAGAAGACCAATTAGGCTGTTCTGCTGTTGAAGCTTAACAGGTAAATTTTTGTGACTAAGTAGTAAGGTGATTTTTAACACTGAGCTTTGTATAGATTTGAGAAGATATTAAACCAATCGCAGATGGAACGATTGATTAACTAATAGCGTCAACTAATATTAGAAAAAGCCGATAAAATGGCATTTATCATCTCTAAGGTTGGAGAGATGAAAAGACTTTTTGCTGTTTGAGAAGACATATAATAAGCATCTACGGCATTTCGCGGTTAATAGCGAAGCAAAACCCACAAAAGCACAACGTTAGCACAACCAATTTGTGAAAACCATATTACAGCAACTCTAAATAGTTAGGGAATATTGGATTTTGACCGTTGATGCTTAACACTCAACTTCAACGCGCATAATGAATTTTTCACAACTAAAATGAATTGCTATATAACTAAAGCTAGTTGGTGCTGTGCAAATCCAACCATTTGTTTAATTTAATTGGACTATTAATGCGAGGAGCAGTCATGAAATCATTTATTCGCTTAGGCGCAACATTGGGTATAGCTGGCAGTGTATTTTTAACGGGGCTTTCAGGAATAGGCAATATACCAGGAATGGGCAATCTAGAGGCGATCGCGTTGCCACAAGATCAGGTCGTGAAAAAGCTCCAAGAAGTACCTGTATTCACGCTTACCAATCCTAAAGGCGAATTTGTAGTTCTTTCAAGAAACAACGCATCCAAGCCGGTATCACAAGTGGGATTTTTTATTAGTAAGCAAGATGCTCAAAAATTCCTTGACAATCGGCTCAAAAAAGAAAATCCCCAGTTGGCAAGCACTCTACAGGTTAGACCTCTGTCCTTGGCAGACTACTATAAAATAGTCCAAGAAAGCAAAAAGAAACCAGATTCTGTGATTTATACTTTAGTCCCGACGCAACAGCAAGTAGCCTCGGCAACAAGTATGCTCAATCAAAATGGTAAAAAGGTAGAGCAATTCAATGGTATTCCCTTATTTGTACCCAAATTTAAGAAAGATAATAGCTATCTGACTATTCCCCTTGCTAAAGGTAATGAGCGATACATCCCTTTCTTTTTTGAGAAAGAACAAGCAGTGGCTCTGTTAGACGAATTCAAAAAAGCCGTGCCAAAGGAAGGAGCCAATACTGAAATTCAGGTGGTGGATTTGTACGGTGTTATGGAAGCTCTCAATAGCAGCAGCGATCCTAGTATCAATAAAATTATTCTCTATCCATCACGAGAGTCGATCAATTTTATTCGCTCCCTTGCGCCAAATCAATCACCGGCGGCCAAGCCAGCTGCTGCCCCCGCTCCAAAAAAATAACGGATATGCGCTCCAAGGTTGAGGTATGGGGGAGAAACATCTAATAGTCTCTGGTTTACAACTTTGGCAGTGGCGAAATGCAGCTCTTAAAGCAGCGATCGCCACTGATGTGCCACCAATGGAGGTAGATTGGCTACTCCTTGAAGTTGCTGGGTTAGACCGCTTGGCACTGCGTTTGGAGTCTTTTAAAAACTGGCCGCAAATTCAACTGCAATTGCCTCTAGAAGAGTTAGAGCAGCTGTGGCAGAGGCGATTAAATGACCGCTTACCAGTGCAGTATATTGCCGGAGTTACAACTTGGCGTCAGTTTAAAATTGCGGTGTCGAGTGCGGTTTTGATTCCTAGACCAGAGACAGAGTGTTTAATCGATTTAGCTGAAGCATCAGCTAGCAATGCTTCAGGACACTGGGCAGATTTGGGTACTGGGAGTGGTGCGATCGCACTAGGATTAGCAGATGTCTTGCCAAAAGCAACAATTCATGCAGTTGATTACAGTTTAGAAGCTCTGGCGATCGCTCGATCCAACGCTGATAATTTGGGTCTTGCTGACCGGATTCAATTTTATCAAGGTTCCTGGTGGGAGCCACTGGCATTCTTAAAAGGTCAGTTCAGTGGTATGGTGTCAAACCCCCCTTACATACCCACCAGCACCTTACCTACTTTGCAACCAGAAGTAGTCAACCATGAACCACATCTAGCTCTGGATGGTGGTGCTGATGGCTTAGATTGCATCCGCTATTTGATCGAAATCTCCCCTAGTTATTTGCAATCGGATGGCGTGTGGCTAATTGAGATGATGGCTGGACAAGCGGATGCGGTGCGAGAACTTTTGCAAAATCAAGGTAGCTATTGTAAGATTCAAATTCACGCTGATTTAGCTGGAATTGAACGCTTTGCCCTGGCCTACAAAAGTTAGGAGTGATCAGTGATGAGTTATGAGTTATGAAATTCCTCACTCCTAACTTCTAACTCCTAACTTTGTAAACATGACTCAAGTTTCTCTAACAAATCTAATTAGTGGCGCACGTGCTGGTCTTTTGGTGAGCTTTCCGACTGATACTGTTCCGGCACTTGCAGCGATACCAGAAAAAGCAGGATTAATTTTTGCGGCGAAACAACGCAGTCAAGACAAACCTTTGATTTTGATGGCGGCTAGTGCTGAAGATTTGTGGCCGTATGTCAAAGGTAGTGAGAATGAGTATAAAGTTTGGCAAGAATTAGCAGATAAATATTGGCCAGGAGGACTGACGCTAGTTTTGCCAGCAAGTGAACGCTTACCAAAAGTTATGAATCCCATCGATCCAACAACAATTGGAATTCGAGTACCAAACAGTGCGATCGCTCAAACTATTTTGGCGCAAACAGGCCCTCTTGCCACCACTAGCGCCAATTTTTCTGGTCAGCCCCCTTTGCAAACAATGACAGAAATTGAGACTCAGTTTCCCCTGGTTCTGACTTTAGCAACGACAGAATATCAGGGTGAAATACTAGGGATGGGTATACCTTCCACCGTTGCTAAATGGACAGGGATAAATTGGCAGATTTTGCGGCAAGGTGCAATCGAGTTAGAGATTTCGAGTGATAACCAAGTATAGGTAGCTATAATGTTGTTTTCGTGGTTTTAACAACAGAGAAATCTGAAACTTTAGTTTGGGCTGTTGTAGTTAATTAGCAAATTAATAATTGCCAGATATGAATTGGAGCAATTGGATATATCTAGGAGCAGGAATAGCACTAGGTATGGTTTTCCGTCAGTTATTTGGGCGATGGCTACGCCCGCCGCAGGCATCGCCTAATGTTTCATCTAGCTCATCCCCAATAGCGCCATTAGCTCAACAGGATATGTCACCAATATCACAACAGCTACAGCAAACGCAGCTGGCATACCTGATGGCAACGGAAATGAGCCAGTTTAAAGCTGGTTTTTTGGCGCGGACTACCCATGAATTGCGATCGCCTTTTAATGGTTTGATTGGCTTACATCAATTAATTTTGTCAGATTTGTGTGAAAATCCAGCTGAAGAGCGAGAATTTCTTGCCCAAGCTCACGAGCGAACGCTGAAGTTGCTGAAGCTAATGGATGAAATTCTCAACGTTGCTAGAACTGAACACGGCACCAATAAATTAGATATTCAGCCTAGACCCTTAGCCCAAATTTTAGATGAGGTTCATAACTTAACTTATATGCTGGCGGCAAATCGCAATTTTCCCTTACAATTATTACCCGCCGACTCAGAAATTTATGTTTTGACAGATTACCTTTGGCTCCGCCAAGTATTAATTAGTTTAATAGACACTGCCATTACTCAGATGGAGGAAGGCAGCATTTGTATTTCCAGTAGCACCCTACCTATAAACAATTTTGTAAACATTTGGCTAGATATCCCAACCCATGCTATGACCTGGAGTGAGCCGATTGATTTGCTCAAAATTGAAGATCAGTTGACCCAGATTGACCAAAAGAAGACTGCTCTTTCCCCAGGAATGAGACTGTTAATTAACCAGACTCTGCTGGAAGTTATGGGAGGAAAGTTAGAAATCCTACCCTCGACCATTGTCAAGGAACCACTTCAGCAGCTTACCAGACTACAAATATCTATCCCTCTAGGGAGTAGTGCTGAGTCTTGAGTACTAGAGAGGAAATCTTGCTTCTTGACCACCCTATTACTACAACAGTTTTTATAGCAGTCGAAGCATAGGTTAGGACTATGTTGGTTGCTGAAACCTTTGATAATACTGAGTTTCTACTCAGCACGGGCTAAACGCCCCGCTATCGCTAACAGCACGGGCTAAACGCCCCGCTTCCGCTAACAGCACTTTGCTATATACTCAGCACTCAGCACTCATCGCTCGGAACTGTTTCGATGATTCCTGAAGCTGAACTTCTGTAGCAGAAACGAAAGCATGGTTAGCCTGATTGTGTAGCACCATCGTAGTGCTGCTGTTGGTTTGAAAACCAATCTTTTCGTAGAAACCCTGCTGGTGAGTAGTCATCAGGTAAACATGCTCAACCGACCTCATGCGGGGATGTCTCAAAACGGTTTCTACTAAATTGCTTCCCAAGCCACTATGTTGATACTCTGCATGAATCACAACATCCCAAATTGTGGCGCGATAGATGCCATCAGATGTTGCTCTGGCAAAGCCAATGAGCCGATCGCGATCGCAAACAGAAATCACTGGCTCACTGTTGGCAATAGCTATATCTAAATCCTCAATACTGCGTCCCTTTGCCCAGAAAGCGGAAACGTTTAACAGTTCTTGGAGTTGATAAAGGTCAATTTCAGACTTGCGATCGCTAAATTTAATCTGAAGATCGTTCATGTATGGCATCCACTTTTGGCAGTATCTTTGAGCAGACATTTGGTGAAATTAAATATGCATGATCCAGGAATCTTGTAGAGACTTAGCACTACTAAGTCCTTACAAGATTTTTCAACAGATGTCTAGTATGGTTAAGTCATATTTTGCTGTAAATTGCTGTACGTGTATAGAAAGAAAATTTAATGACAAACCCATTTCCATAGAGGATGAGTTGCTCCCTGTTGACGTATCCGATAAACTTGTTTTTCTAAACGTTGTTTTTCCTGCGGTGGCAGTCCGAGTAAAATATTCCGACTTTGCCAAACTAAAACAGCAGCAGTCATCCCCAGACAAAAGGCGAGACCGAAGGTAGACAGTGGATGGTAGAATAATCCAAATCTCACTGCCACCCAGGTAAAATATTGTTGCCACAGAGCAATTTCTGCACGTAGACCCCACAAGGAGATGGGCGCAATGGTCAGCCATAAACAGCCCACAAACAGCCACCTGCCATATACTGTCAGCTGATGTAGCCTTTCTACTTGTTGAGCAAACGATGGGTCAGATTTCTCAAAATCTGGGACAGTATTTAATCGTTCTTCCGGTTGATCCATAGGGGAATAAGATTGCAAGGCGTGGGTGAGCAATTCAAAATGCTTTCACCCAATTGTGAAATATACACTCTTTTTAACTATCCTGGGAACTGGCAGATGTATCAATCGAATCAGCGTTGTCTAACACCTGGGATTCCCCTATACGCTCTCGCCACCAAGTTAGAAGAGTACTGGCGATGAAAATACTCGAATAAGCTCCCATTGTGAAGCCAATAATCAAAGCCAGAGAAAAGTTTTTCAGTGTTTCTCCGCCAAATAGAAAGATTGCAGATAATGTCAGTAATACAGTTAAGGTAGTGTTGATCGATCTTGTCAATGTTTGGTTAACCGCATCATCTACAATTTCGGCAATCGGCTGTTCGGGATGGATTTTAATCGTTTCCCGAATGCGATCGTAAATTACCACTGTGTCGTTGACTGAGAAACCTGTGATCGTAAGTAAGGCGACGATAAAAAGGCTATCTACTTCGATGCCTGCTACCAAACCGAAAAATGAAAAAGCCCCTACTGTGATCAAGATATCGTGGAGTAGGGCAACGATCGCAAACACAGCATAATCTAACTGGAAGCGGAAGCTCATGTAGATAGTAATACCGATAAAGGAAACTATCAGAGCTAATACCCCGGATGTAAACAGTTCTTTTCCCAAGGTGGGGCCAACGGAGTCAATCTGGTTCTTTTGTGGGTCAAAAACGCCGATTTCTTCGCTTAAAGCGTTTTGTAACTTGGTACGCTGATCGACACTCAAATCTTTCGATCGAATTAGTACACCATTTTCTGCACCATTTTCCGAGACAAGTTGGATACTGCTATCACCTAGTCCCTGTGCTTTTGCTACTTCCCGAACAGCGTTGATATTAATTGGTTTGTCGCAGTTACTAGGTTTGGTGCAATCTCGGACAAACTGCAACCGTGTACCACCGATAAAATCTAAACCGGGGCGTAAGGGTGCGCGAATATTCGGTTGTTGCCAAGAAATCACCATTGAGATGATACCAGCAAGGATGATCGCCGCAGAAATAGCCCACCAAAGCGATCGCGATTTATTGATACTCAGTTTCATTGAGCCACCTCTGCCTTTTTCGATGCTGGCAGGTTTGGACAGAAAAGTTCTGTCTTCCGCAAGGAGTGAATTGAAATTGCCAAAAACAGCAATGTCCGACTACAGGTAATTGCAGTAAACATACTCACAGCTACCCCCAAAGCTAAGGTAAGAGCAAAGCCTTTAACTAAACCAGACCCCAGCCAAAACAGGGCAGCGCAAGCAATCCATGTAGTGACGTTGCTATCTAAAATACTAGAAAATGCCCGATAAAAACCAGATTCTACAGAACGATACAGAGATTTACCTGCCCGCAATTCTTCCCGCGTCCTTTCAAAAATTAGCACATTGGCATCAACTGCCATCCCAATACTGAGAATAAAACCAGCAATTCCCGGCAAAGTCAGGGTAACACCCAACAAAGCAAAGGTTGACCAAGTTAAGAGAGAGTAGATCACTAGTGATATATCCGCAATCAATCCTGGTAGTCGATAGTAAACCACCATGAATATTAATACTAAAGTCAAACCACCGACTCCAGCATAAATACTACTTTGAATGCTATCTTTACCCAAGGTTGCTCCGACTGTCCGCCTTTCGGCGATTTCTACTGGTACGGGTAATGCGCCACCGCGTAACTGCACGCCTAAGTCATTGGCTTGTTGGGCGGTAAAACGTCCTGTAATCACGGCAGAACCACCAGTAATGCCAGTAGCAGCAAATTCTATACCCACGGTGGGAGCGCTGATCAGTTCATTGTCCAGAAAAACACCAATGCTACGCCCAGTACCGGCGAGATTTTTCGTCAAATTGGCAAACAGTTCACCACCCTTTTGGTCGAAGCGAATAGCAACATTCCAGTTATTACCTTGAGTGGGTTCACCATAGGCATCCTTGAGGTATTTGCCAATGAGCGGTGGATTAGTGCTTTCAAACAATTCTGCGATCGCTTGATTATTTTTTTGTAAATCTTCTTGATTCTTGACAATTGCCGCTTTATCGGTACTCTTTCTTAATTCTTCTTGCTTAAATTTCAATTCGGCTCTTGATGCTTGAAAAGCAAGCAGTTGAGTTTCTGTATTTGCCTTTTGGGTACGAAATTCTAACTGTGCTGTACCCCCTAGCACCCGTTCAGCTTGTTCTGGATCGTTGACTCCTGGTAGTTGCACCAATATTTTATCTGCACCGACTGTTTGGATTACTGGCTCAGAAACACCCAAACCATTAATCCGGCCTTCGACAACTTTCTTCACACCTTCTAATTCTCGGTCGGTGATTTTGGGAATATCTGCTGATGGTTTCACCTGAATTGTGAGTTGTGAACCTCCGCGCAAGTCCAGCCCAAGAGGTATCGGAATTGTGGCAATCACCGTAATAGCGGCGATTATCAGGACTAAAATCAAAACTAATAGCGATCGCTGTCTTTGCATACCATAACTCGCAACTGACAAACGCTATAATAGCGCTCTTTTGAGGAGTTATGAGTTGGGAGTTGAGAGTTGGGAGTTGAGAGTTGAGAGTTAGGAGTTAGGAGTTAGGAGTTAGGAGTTGGGAGTTAGGAGTTGTAAATTAAAAGTTAGGAGTTAGGAGTGAGGAATTTCATAACTCATAACTCATAACTCCTAACTTTTCACTCCTAACTCCTCACTCCTAACTTTTAGACTCGCAACGCTACCATTTTTTCCACAGCTTCTACTATTTGCTCTGGTTGGATGATTGTTAGTCGTTCCAGATTGCCGTTGTAAGGTGTGGGGATATCTTGGGAAGAAAGTCGTAGTACTGGCGCATCCAATTCATCGAATAAGCGATCGTTTATTGAAGCAATGACTTCTGCTCCAATACCCGCAGTTCGCATCGATTCTTCCACAACAATAACTTTATGGGTTTTACGTATTGATGCACCAATAGTATCAAAATCTAATGGTTTAAGGGATATTAAATCGATAACTTCTGGATCGTATCCTTGTTTTTCAAGAGTTTTTACGGCTTGCACTACATGATGGCGCATCCGCGAGTAAGTAATAATTGTCACGTCTTTCCCTGGACGGACAATTTCTGCTTTATCTAAGGGGAGTAGGTATTCTTCTTCTGGTAAATCTTCTTTCAAGTTGTAAAGTAAAACGTGTTCAAAGAACAACACTGGATTATCATCGCGGATAGCGGATTTCAGTAGTCCTTTAGCGTTTCTTGGTGTGGAACAGGCAATAATCTTCAACCCCGGCACAGCTTGAAAGTAGGTTTCTAGGCGCTGGGAATGTTCTGCGCCTAACTGCCGTCCTACACCTCCAGGGCCGCGAATTACCATCGGAATTTTAAAGTTACCGCCAGAAGTATAGCGCAGCATTCCAGCGTTGTTGGATATTTGATTGAAGGCAAGCAGTAAAAAGCCCATGTTCATGCCTTCAATGATTGGACGCAACCCGGTCATTGCGGCTCCCACAGCCATCCCGGTAAAGCTATTTTCAGCGATGGGGGTATCTAGAATGCGGAGTTCGCCATATTTTTGGTACAGGTCTTTGGTAACTTTATAGGAACCGCCGTAGTGCCCAACATCTTCACCAAGAACGAATACGCTGGAGTCACGCGCCATTTCTTCATCAATGGCTTCCCGTAAGGCGTTGAAGAATAGTGTTTCTGCCATTTAGACCTTTTAGTACGATTATGGTTTTAGAATTTTATCGTGCTGCTGTCCCAAATAAGGTGAGCGATCGCACTAGTTAGAGTTTAGGTTTTTTAAATAAACGGCCCCTAGCATAAAGCGAGTGATTGCCATAACTATATCAAAGCTATTTAATTTTGATTTTAGAGGTTTTATCAGCGATCGCCTCCACTCTACCAAATGCGGCTGATTTAGCTCTGTAATAATACGCACAAACAAATGTTAAATATATTTAAGTATTTATGATTGAAATATACTAACTTAACTCCAGTCACGCCAGAGGAAAAAATTTGTTGTAGCGATAATTTAAATATGCCTACTGTAGAACAATTGAAAACGTTGTTTATCTTAAGTTTTTGGGCTACCAAAATGTATTTACCTGTGTTTTTAGTGCGAATCAATGAACGAACAAAAAATCTTGTAATTCTTGCTGGTGAAGAAAATGAAATTATAATTTACCTAGACGGGAAGTGGAGATATGTATGAGTAAGCCAGATTTTATAACAATGCCCTGTGTCCAATTGCGTCAATATATCCTTGACCACAGAGAAGATGATGAAGCCTTTCAAACTTATTTAGATCGATTCACCTCTGAAGACGCTGTAATCTTCTCTGCGCCGCAATCAATAGATGATTTAGAAAACTTCCCAGAGTTGCATCAACAGAACCTAGAAAGGCTACGAAAGCAAGCTTAAGCATCGCAACCTGACAACAAAATTTTATCAGCGATCGCCTCCCCCCATAACACCCAATCGAAAGGTTTTTGACGATATACTGTCCAAAGTTGCGTAGGCTATCAAAAACCGCAAGCATCGCAGTTACTATCAAGATTGATAGACCTACTGTACTAAAGACAAAAATGAAGCAAACAAGACAATTCACTGCTATCATTGAGCGCGAAAGGGATGGCTATGTATCCCTCTGTCCCGAACTCGATATCGCCAGCCAAGGTGACACAATTGAAGAAGCACGGAATAACCTAATTGAGGCATTAGAATTATTCTTTGAGACAGCAGATCCTTCTGAAATTCAGCAAAGGCTGCACACAGAAGTTTTTGTTACACGCTTAGAGGTAAATATTGGGTAAACTGCGTGTTCTTTCTGCTAGAGAAATTTGCCGTATTCTGGAAGAGAATGGCTTTTTACAAGTGCGCCAGCGTAGTAGTCACATTATTATGCAGATGCAAACCGAAGACTCAACAATTACTGTTCCTGTGCCTAATTACGAAGAGTTACGCATCGGTACTTTGCGATCTATCATTCGTCAGTCAGGATTACCTCGTGTTTTATTTGAAGTTACTTAAACCGAAAAAATCTTTTTAGTTTTATATTGAGCTTGCGTAGGCGAGCATTTACCGCAGGCATCGCAATAGCCATAAACAAAGAATCTCACACCCAGACACCAAAACACAACTTTGCATCTTTACGCCTCTGTGTGAGATTTCCCTCTAAATTAGTATTCAATATGCCTAGCCTACTTTAACCATCGCGCCGCATCTTTGGCATGATAAGTCAAAATCAAATCTGCACCAGCGCGTTTAAACCCAGTTAAAGTTTCCATAACCACCCGCTCCTCATCAATCCAACCATTGAGAGCCGCAGCTTTCACCATCGCATACTCACCAGAAACGTTGTAAGCCGCAACTGGCAAGTTACTTGCTTCCTTGACACGCCAAATAATATCCATGTATGCCAAGGCTGGCTTAACCATGAGCATATCAGCACCTTCAGCGATATCTAATTCAATCTCTTTAATCGCTTCCTTGGCATTACCTGGGTCCATTTGGTAAGTTCTTCTGTCCCCAAATTGTGGTGTCGAGTCTGCTGCATCCCGAAATGGGCCATAATAACCCGAAGCATACTTAGCAGCATAAGACAAAATCGGCGTATCTTGAAATCCAGCTTCATCCAAACCCTGACGAATCGCCTGGACAAAACCATCCATCATCCCAGAAGGCGCGATGATATCGGCACCAGCTTTCGCTTGAGAAACCGCTGTTTTCTTCAACAATTCCAGAGTTGGGTCATTTAAAACTCGTCCTGTTAAATCACCAACTTGCAGATAACCACAATGACCGTGGCTAGTATACTCACACAAACAAGTATCAGCAATTACAATCAAATCTGGTACTGCTGCTTTTACCGCTGTCGCTGCTTTTTGAACGATACCGCAATCATGCCAAGCGCCAGTGGCATCGACATCTTTATCAGCCGGAATACCAAATAAAATAATAGAAGGAATTCCTAAGTCGTAAACTTCTTTTGCCTCTTCGATAATTTTATCTACCGAAAGTTGGTAGACTCCGGGCATGGATTTCACTTCATTAGCTATTCCCTCACCTGGTACAGCAAATAGTGGGTAGATTAAATCGCTTGTTGTTAAAACAGTTTCACGAACCATCCGGCGCAATTGAGGATGTGTACGCAGACGACGCGGGCGATGTATAGGAAACATAAAATTTTATGAAGAAAACAACGCAAATGGACACAAAATAAAGCGTCACAAAAGCAGGCTAAAATTTTCCTGCCGTCAGACAGACTACAAACAGTGCTTAACTGTCCTTTGCCCTACTCTTAATCAAGTTGTGGGGCAATTTTGTATTTTACAGCTTGGTTGCACCTATCCGACGGACTGGAAAAAAAACAACATTATGAAGCAATTCAAAATTCAAAATGATAAGACCATCTGTTGGCAAAATCTTGGCAAATTGAGGGTTGAAATTTAAACGCATAGGCACTTCTCTACGAGACGCTACGCGAACGCCTTCTTGTAGGGTAGGGGCGCGGAGGTAAACGCAGAGGCACGCAGAGAATTCGCTACAAATTAATGAAATGTTGTAATTGATAACAAATAATTTACAATGCCCAATTCTCCATACTTCTCTACGAGAGGCTGCGCCAACGACGCCGCTCAGTACAAGTGCCCAATGCCCAATGCCCAATGCCCATACTCATAATCTGTGTTAAAAAACTCGAAAAATATAGGGATAACGGAAGGGTATATCAGGATTGCTGAAAACTCCGATGAGTGCCCAAATTGTTAATCCCCAGTGCAATAGATATCCCAGGCCGGCTAGTGGCCCCAGTAATAATAGAGGTAACACTAACCAGCCGAATAGAAAAAACAGCGCTCCCAGAATTGCACCATAAAACCAGACATTAAAGTGGAAATTGATGGATTCTTTGGCGTTTTCTTTAACAACAGGATCGTCAGATACGAGCAGTATGGCGATAGGTATGCCTACAGATACCAATGTTGTGCTGAAAAAAATCGCTCCATGAGACAAGGCAGATAGAAGCTTTCGCTTGTCTGTATCGTACATTGCTTTCTCCTATTTAGTCAGATTGTTGGTGATACTACGACCCTATCATGAGCATCGTTGTCTTAAGATTAAAAGACTTGCCAGAGTCAAAAAAAATTAAGCTAGCTAACAAACAAATACATTTATGTCTACTGAACTTCAGTCTGAACTTATTCAAGCAGTTGAACTTCGCCGCAACTTTGCGATTATATCTCACCCCGATGCGGGTAAAACGACACTAACTGAAAAGCTACTCCTGTACGGGGGTGCAATTCACGAAGCTGGGGCAGTCAAAGCACGACGGGCACAGCGCAAAGCGACTTCTGACTGGATGGCGATGGAGCAACAACGGGGTATTTCTATTACCTCCACAGTGTTGCAATTTGAATACCAAAATTGTCAAATCAATTTATTAGACACTCCCGGACACCAAGATTTCAGTGAAGATACTTATCGTACCCTTGCCGCCGCCGATAATGCCGTGATGTTGATTGATGCAGCAAAAGGTTTGGAACCCCAAACGCGTAAATTGTTTGAAGTGTGTAAGTTGCGGGGTATCCCAATTTTTACATTTATCAATAAGCTTGATCGCCCAGGAAGAGAACCTCTGGAACTGTTGGATGAAATTGAACAAGAATTGGGATTGCAAACCTATGCAGTAAACTGGCCAATTGGTATGGGCGATCGCTTTAAAGGTGTTTTTGACCGACACAAGCAACAAATACACCTATTTGAACGCAGCGCCCACGGTAGCCGAGAAGCCCGCGATACAATAGTGGAGTTAGGCGATCCGAGAATAGAAGAACAGCTAGAACAAAACCTGTACTACCAACTGAAAAATGATCTAGAACTGTTAGAAGGAGTTGGCCCAGAGCTAGATTTACAGTTGATACACGAAGGCAAAATGACGCCTGTGTTCTTTGGTAGTGCCATGACCAACTTTGGGGTCGAGTTATTCCTCAAGTATTTCCTCGACTATGCCCTCAAACCCGGTTCTCATGTCAGCAGTGTCGGCGAAGTTCCGCCTACATACCCGGAATTTTCGGGGTTTGTCTTTAAGCTGCAAGCGAATATGGACCCGAAACACCGCGATCGCGTCGCATTTATCCGGGTTTGCACTGGTAAGTTTGAAAAAGATATGATGGTGAATCACGCCCGTATTGGTAAACTCATCCGTCTATCTCGCCCGCAAAAACTTTTTGCTCAAGAGCGAGAATCAATTGATGTGGCTTATCCCGGCGATGTGATCGGTTTGAATAATCCTGGTGTTTTTGCAATCGGAGATACAATTTACACGGGACAAAAGCTCGAATATGAGGGGATTCCGTATTTTTCACCGGAACTGTTTGCATCTTTGAGGAATCCCAACCCCTCGAAGTCTAAACAATTCCAAAAAGGTGTTGCGGAATTGCGAGAAGAAGGTGCTGTGCAAATTATGTATTCAACTGATGAAGCCAAACGCGATCCAATTTTGGCAGCGGTGGGTCAGTTGCAATTCGAGGTGGTGCAGTTTCGCTTACAAAATGAGTATGGTGTAGAAACCATACTAGATTTATTGCCCTATAGCGTCGCCCGTTGGGTTGAGGGTGGTTGGGAAGCATTAGAAAAAGTGGGACGAATATTCAATACCACTACAGTTAAAGACAGTATGGGACGGCCAGTGTTGCTATTCCGTAATGAATGGAATTGTCAACAGTTATTAGGCGACCATCCAGAGTTAAAATTAAGCGCGATTGCCCCAGTATTTTCTAGTCAACAATTAGTGGAGAAATAAAGAAGAATACAGAATTCAGAATCTAGAATTCAGAATTAGTCCTACAGAAGACCCAACTGAATTCTGACGACTGACACCTTTATTCTTTCTAGCTCATTCACTTGACAAGCAAAACTTGAGCGCCGTTGATTTTCACGGCATCCGGGGTTCGCGCTTTTGCATAAACGTGGATCATTTAGAAGAGATTGGAGTGCCAGAATTTGTATGCCTTCACATGCCAAACCGTCTTTGGAGGCTGGTTTAGTTGCCCTCAAGCAAGGAAATTACCAAACAGCGATCGCCCAACTAGAACCTATTGCTAGCAGCCAAAATAATGGAACTGCTAGCTTACAAGCCCAGGTTGGTTTAGTGATGGCTTATGCTCGCAGTGGCGAAGTTCCCAAAGCGATCGCTATTTCCCAGAATCTCATTAAAAGTAACAATTCGCAAGTTCAAGAGTGGGCAACACGTGCTCTCGAACACCTAACAAAACGTCAAAAACCTGAGCAAGAATCAAAAAAAGTCGAAACTGGATTTGTTGCTTTTGAGAATTCAACCCCAGATTCAACCCCCATTACTCCCCCAGAAACTCCCACATTAGAGGAAAAGCCGAACAACGATCAAGTAATAGAAACCAAAAGCGACGACATCCCGCCGATGGTGCCATTAGCAAAACTCAAAGCTACATTAGCGACACCGCCACCACCACTACCGGCTGCACCCCTAAGCGGCTTCATGGGTTCCGTTACCCGCACCCAAGCCAAATTATTCGGCGTTATTTATTGGCGACAAGCGCAACGCGCTAGAGCATGGCAACCACTACGTAAACCAAAATTAATTCCCTTGCGGCTACTGTCCGCCGGAACATTCATCGCCCTGTTTTGGGTAATCCGAGAAATCCTCAAGTTTGCATTGGGATTCATCAACCAGACTTTAGTCAAACTACCTTATCTGGAACCGATACAGCTTTTATACAACGACCCTACTCAACTGTTGCTAGTAGTATTGGTGATTTTAATTGGAGTCTCACCTTGGCTGCTGGATCTGCTACTAGCGAACTTGTATGGTCAGCGAGAATTTTCAAAAGATGTATTGAATACCCATAGCCGCGAAGCTGTTCGGGTACTACAACGTTTTTGCCAACAACGTCACTGGCCGTTACCCAAACTGCGGATTTTACCAACGGCTGCACCAATTATTCTGACTTATGGTAGTTTACCACGTAATGCCAGGATTGTTGTCAGTCAAGGGCTATTAGAGCAGTTGGCAGATGATGAAATCGCCATTATTTACGCCACGCAACTAGGGCATATTGCTCACTGGGATTTTGCTGTAATGTCTTTGTTGCTGCTGGTGACACTACCAATTCATCAGCTATATCAGCAAGTGTCGGAGTTGGCAGACAAAATATCAGCGAAAATTTGGCGCTGGCCAGTGACAATTCTGGCGAGTCTAATTTATGGAATTTGGTGTTTGTTGACTGGGACTGGATTGTGGTTGTCGCGGTTGCGGCTTTATTATAGCGATCGCGTCGCCGCTGAAATTACTGGTAATCCTAATGCCCTGATTCGCGCTTTACTCAAAATCGCCATTGGCATTGCCGCTGATATCCAAAAACAAGAACACACTAGTTGGCAACTGGAAAGTTTAAATCTGTTAACACCAGTCAGCTACCAACAAAGTTTATGTTTGGGCACTATTGCCAGTAATCTATCTTTTGAATCCTTTTTGAAGTGGGATACTGCCAATCCCTATCGCCGATGGTTTACGATTAATAATAGCCATCCTTTGATGGGCGATCGCATTGAACGTCTCTGCCAAATAGCCCGTCACTGGCATCTCGACACCGAACTACATTTTGCTAGTGAACCATCAAAGGTTAAGCGTCAGTCTTTTCTATTACAAGTCGCTCCCTGGTTGGGAATTCCTTTAGGGGTATTGTTTGCAGCTTTCGTCTGGCTAACCTGGCAACTAGCATTCACACTCAAGTTTTTAAATCTAAAGTGGATATATGAAGATTGGTCTTTCATTACAGGCTGCCTTCTGATTGGCTTTAGCATCGGTACTGTGATGCGGATTAATTCTTTCTTCCCCGATATTAAACCTGCCACCGTACAAACTGACGACAGCTTACCCAACCTGTTAGCTGACCCTTCTGCCTTACCTATTGATAGCGTCAGCGTGCGTCTTGTGGGTAAATTATTAGGTCGTCAAGGCACTAGTAACACCCTAGCGCAAGATTTAATCTTGCAATCCAGCGCGGGTTTGGTGAAATTACACCATATTTCTTGGCTAGGACAGTCAGTCAATCACCAGGATCTAATCGGACGGCAAATTATCGTCACAGGTTGGTTCCGGCGAGGAGCAACACCTTGGATCGATATCCAAACCCTAGAAACTCAAAGTGGTAAAACCATTCATAGCCCTCATCCCATTTGGTCTACTTTTTTGGCTGTTGCAGCACAGGCTTGGGGCGCATACGTCTTTCTCACTGGTTAGTCATTAGTCATTAGTCATTGGTCATTGGTCATTGGTCATTGGTCATTAGTCATTGGTCATTAGTCATTGGTCATTAGCAAAGGACAAAGGACAAAGGACAAAGGACAAAGGACAAAGGACAAAGGACAAAGGACAAAGG
>NZ_JAVRBM010000001.1:383914-427602 GCF_034531255.1 Nostoc sp. ChiQUE01b
ACAAATCGAAATGTAAAGAAAAGTTGCAGGATTTTTTCACAAGTGTTACATTTATTTACACAAACAAGAGCAACTGACATAACTCAGCATCACCGCTTAGTTGTGGATTTAGGTGCTTTTCCCCCGCTCTATACCTTTTTATCCTCCCAACACAGCAGCAAATTAACCAGCCACTGGCTGGTTTTTGTTTCAAAATATGCTCACTTGAATAAAAAAATGTCTTTTATGTTACGATGCAGTAATACTAATGTCGGAAATATATGCGCTAAACTAGCTACGTAGAAAATACCGTGGTAATGTAAGGAATGGTATTTGATTCTGCGAACAAGGGCATAAAAGAAAGCGTGTACTTTAGCAGGCAATAGGCTATTAAATTTACAATTCTTAAAATTAAGGTGTTATTAGCTCACCATAGTGTGAGCCTTTGGATTAAATAAGCTTGATCCCGACGAAAAACTGTATTGTTGTATAGGTTGACAGTTTCGAGCAAAAAAATTGGTTTATGGCAGTCTTGGTCAATAGCATCTATTTAAAAGCTAAAGCTAAGTGATTGTTTTCTTGCCTTGCCATGTTCATTCAACTCTGGAGGTATAGTTCATGTCCGTTCGCCTATATATAGGTAATTTGCCTAAAGATGAAATAGATCGTCAAGATCTACAAGCCGTTTTTGCAGCAGAAGGTGATGCTGTAACTACTAAATTAATTAAAGACCGCAAAACTGGCAAATGTCGTGGTTTCGGTTTTCTTACAGTCAACAATGATGAACAAGCTGACGAAATTATTGAAAAGTATAATGGTCAGATGTTCAAAGATACTCCGATTAAGCTAGAGAAGGCATTACCTCGGACAAAGGGTGAAGAGGGTGACGAGCAAGCTCCTAAACCAGTTACTCTTGCGAGTAATAGTACCCCGACTCCTAGCCCTAACAGAGAAGGTAGCCGTCGTGAGAAAAGCTCTAAGAAGCCTCGTCGTGGCGGCGGTGGCGGAGGTTCTCGTGAAAGCAGCACTACAACCACCGATTCAGACGCTATTCGTCCAGATCCTCGTTGGGCTTCGGAATTAGAAAAGCTGAAGCAGATGCTAGCTGCACAAACTACAAATTAATCCTCAAGGGAAAGAAATTAAAAATTAAAAATCAGAATTTTTTTTGATTTTTAATTTTTAATTGTTGATAATTATCTAGCTGCTTAGTTAAATCTACTTGCAGCTAATTTTGTAAGTGCGTAAGCGCAGTCCGCTGTAGGCATTGTATTGTCGAATCGGAGAAAATTGAGGGTTGAAATTTAAACGCAGAGGGACGCAAAGGTAAGCGCAGAGGTACGCAGAGAATATACTACAAAGGAATCAGGGTTTCTATTTAGAATAAAATTAAGTTTTTGTGATTAGACGCATTAAAAAACCTGGACGATGGGGATGCGATCGCAGTAATTAGCTGGATTTGATAAATTATAGTCAGTAATGGCAAGCTTGATAATGCCAAGCGAACTGGAGGCGCGTAGACGTAGCCCGCCGTAGGCATCGCTCTAAAGATAATCTACACTCAAGGAGATACCGATCGTTTTCAGCTTCTGTTTATGTCCTCAACTCTAGATTCTTTGCCACCTGCGCTCGCTAAAATTGTCCAGCGCTTTCAACGTGCTTCCGAACCGAAGCGACGCTATGAACAGCTAATCTGGTATGCTCAGAAGCTCAATGAGTTCCCAGAAGCTGATAAATTACCCGAAAATAAAGTTCCTGGTTGCGTGTCTCAAGTTTATATCACCGCAGCTTTGGATGATGGTAAAGTTGTATTTCAGGGCGATTCCGATTCCCAGTTAACCAAAGGATTAGTAGGACTTCTGATAGAGGGATTAAATGGACTAACGCCAACTGAAATTGTGCAACTTACTCCAGATTTTATTCAAGAAACAGGTTTAAATGTTAGCCTGACACCTTCCCGCGCTAATGGTTTTTACAATATTTTTAAAACCATGCAAAAAAAAAGCGTTGGAATGTAAATTAGATATATCTAACTAAACTTGGTCATTCGGCATTAGTCATTAGTCATTGGTCATTAGTCATTAGTAAAAGACAAATGACAAAGGACAAAGGATAAATGACAAATGACAAATAACAAATGACAAAATTTAGTCTTATGTCAACAAATTTATTATCTACCTCTGCTGCTACTGGCTTTGGTGGAGTGGTTCAAGAACATATCTGGAACTGGGAAAATCAACAATTGCGCGTTGTTTATGAAACCCTCGGTAAGGGTTCACCGCTATTGCTACTACCAGCTTTCAGCAGTGTTTCGACGCGTTTGGAAGTAGGCGAACTTGCCAAGTTACTAGCTCCCAATTTTCAAGTTATAGCCGTAGACTGGCCAGGTTTTGGTGAATCTTCTCGCCCTAGTTTGAATTATCGACCAGAAATATATCAGCAATTTCTGGAAGATTTTGTCAAAGCTGTTTTTAATACTCCCATTACTGTGGTAGCGGCTGGTCATGCTGCTAGTTATGTTTTACAATTAGCTGTCAAACAGCAGGCTGCTTTCTCACGGATTGTATTGCTAGCTCCTACTTGGCGTGGCCCTTTGCCGACAATGGGGGCAAGTCAGCAAATAGCTGGAATTGTGAGAGAATTGGTGCGATCGCCTATACTTGGTCAAGCTCTCTACAAACTCAACACTACCCAATCTTTCTTAAGTTTTATGTATCGCCGTCATGTATTTACTGACGCGGCTAAAATTACACCCAGTTTCATCGAGAAGAAGTGGCACACGACTCAACAACCAGGAGCGCGATTTGCATCTGCTGCCTTTGTAACTGGCAATCTTGATGCTGTACACGAACAATCTGATTTTCTGGGACTTGTGCAGTCTTTAACCGTACCGCTCATGGTAGTAATTGGGGAATCTAGTCCTCCCAAATCACGAGAAGAAATGAACGCTTTGGTAGCCTTACCAGGAGTGAAAAGCGTTGTCATTCCTGGTTCTCTGGGACTACATGAAGAATACCCAGCAGTTGTTTTAGAAGCAGTTCAAGATTTTTTGTTCTCCTGATAAAATTCAATCCTCATACCAAGACGTAAAGAATTATTTTGCGCCTTGGTGCGAGATTAAAATCAGTTCAAGCTACTGCTGCTTCCCTACCTTGGGCGGGTTTTAGAAAACAAGCGGGAATCTTTTTCTTTTTTGAGGAAATTAAGAGAGCGACGCAGACGTTTTTTTTCTTCTGCAAATCCAAATAAATTTGCATACTCAGACTTGGGATTTTCTGCAATATTTAAAGCCGTTTCTAAGTAGGATATGGCGAGATCCACTTCTTGATTAGATAGCCTAGTTGCGTTATCTTGCCAGCTTTCAGCGATGCCTCCCAAAGCTTCTTCTGCATTATATCTAAGCTCCGGTTTCTTCAAAGCTTCAATAAGCACCGGGACGGCTGTTGCTGCTTTTTCCCCCATGCTTTCTAAGGCAGAGGCAGCACTTGAACGAACTTGAAAGTCCAAATCATTTTTCAAAGCTTCAATAAGCACCGGGACTACTGTGGTTGCTGCTTTTTCACCGATGAATTTGAAAGCATAGGCAGCATTTGAGCGAACTTGTGCATTTTTATCCTGTTTCAAAGCTGTGATCAGCGCAGGCACGACTTTTGCTACTTCTTCACTCTTGCGTTCCCAAATACCAACCCTTCCTAACACAGAGATAGCACCTATACGAACCAAATCATTTTTGTCTTTCAATGCTTGGATAATTACAGGAACTAGCGATGTTGTATCTCGCCCCATATTGCTCAAAGCACTAGTAGCACTTGATCGCACTTGCTCGTTGTCATCTTTGAGTGTTTCCATGAGTACGGGAATTGCCGCTTTCAGTTCGTTTGTGAGTTTAACGTTAAAGTTGTCATCGCTAGAATAAGTAAAACTCATAGATTGGAAAGCCATAAGCGCAGCTAAACGTACTTCCGTATCACTGTCTTTTACTGCTGCAATGACAACGGGGATAACTGCTTTCACTTCAGGGGTAGATTTATTTAAGTCTTTGCCAGCAATGCTAATCAAAGCTGAGACAGCACAAACGCGAACTTCCGCATCTGGATCATTTTTTGAGGCGGTAATTAAGTTTGGAATTACCTCACTAGCTCCTTTTTTATCAATGCTTCCCAACAAGTGAGCAGCATCGGCACGCAGTTTTGTATCCCGGTTTTGTAAGGCTTTAACTAAGTCAGAAACAGCTTGTGAACCAATTCTTTGCCTAGCTCTAGCTGTTCTTTCAAAGCCACAATAGTTCCGGTTTGGTTCTTGGTAGCTTGAGACATACAGTGTGCGCTCCATTTTTTGCCCCCAGGCGTTGCCCATCGGCAACATAGATAACCAAAGGCATAAAAATGAAATTTCTAACGCTACTTGAAATTTAACTAAAAAGCTGACTGGAATAGATGCAGATGCTTGACCTGTTTGAGTTACTTGCTTTTTCGAGCAGGTAGTGTTTCTTAAAACCACCACGCTTCTCCATCAAAGTATAGTTTTTTATGTGATGATTATCATAGATTTCCTCATATTGTCAAGCTACTAACCTGCAACATACGGCAGAGTGGACTAGCTTGGATGCAATATTCCTACCAAGCTATGCCAACTCATGAATATTTATTACTTATTACAGATGCACAAAAATAAAGTGCTTCGGAATTAAATTATGTAATGATTTTGCTAAAACCCAAAATAACAGCAAGTTCGCACAAAAATAGAAAAAGATTTATCATGGGCGATAATGATTATCCATAAGGTGAGACGAGAGGAATTTAGAGTATGGTGGCTGACGTAATCACAGATTCAGTTCCCGTTACTGTTCTTACAGGTTATTTGGGAGCAGGTAAAACGACTCTACTCAATCACATCCTCACCTACGAACACGGCAAAAAAGTTGCTGTGATTGTCAATGAATTTGGGGAAGTGGGTATTGATAATCAATTGATTATCGATGCTGATGAAGAAATATTTGAAATGAACAACGGCTGTATCTGTTGTACAGTGCGTGGCGATTTAATTCGGATCATTGGCAATTTGATGAAGCGGCGCGATAAATTTGACCATTTAGTAATTGAAACAACTGGATTAGCCGATCCTGCACCAGTGATTCAGACATTTTTTGTGGATGAAGATTTGCAAAGCCAACTGTCTCTAGATGCGGTGGTGACAGTCGTAGATGCCAAGCATATCTCGCAGCATTGGGATGCAGACGAAGCCCAAGAACAGATTGCTTTTGCCGATGTGATTTTACTTAATAAAACAGATTTGGTAGCACCAAAAGAATTAGATGAATTAGAAAAACGGATTCGGGCGATGAATGCGATCGCAAAAATCTACCGTACCCAAAATTCTGAACTAGGAATGGATGCTTTGTTGGGTGTAAAAGCCTTTGATTTAGATCGTGCATTAGAAATTGAGCCAGATTTTTTAGGCGAAGATGCCCATGTACACGATGAAACTGTCTTTTCTGTGGCTTTAGTAGAAGCAGGTGCAGTCGATGGAGAAAAATTAAACACTTGGCTTTCGGAGTTACTGCGTACCCAAGGCCCAGATATTTTTCGGATGAAAGGCATTTTAAATATTGCTGGAGAAGATAATCGATTTGTATTCCAAGGAGTACACATGATATTTGATGGCAAACCTGATCGCCCTTGGAAACCCAGCGAAACCCCCAAAAACGAACTAGTCTTCATCGGTCGTAACCTTGATGCAGCCCAACTCAAGCAAGATTTTCTCGCTTGTCTAGCTTAAAAAGCGAGTTAGGAGTTATGAGTGATGAGTTATGAGTTAAAAATTCTTAACTCCTAACTCCTAACTCCTAACTCCTAACTCCTAACTTCTCTACATAACTATGAACTCCACAACCAAATCTAAGGAATTTGAACAACACTATTCGGGGACACTTTCAGATTATGTAACTGCGATCGCTTGGTCGCCACAAGGTAAAACTTTAGCAGCAACTTCCGCCGCCGGTGAAGTAGTTCTGTGGAATGATGGCGAACTCACAACTTTACAAACTGGTAACGGTAAATCAGTAGACTGTCTGGCATTTTCCCCAGATGGCAAATTTTTAGCTGTTGGCGGACAAGATGGACAGGTGAAAATTTGGCGCGACACTGAATTAATCGCCACCTTGGAAAATGCCCCCGCATGGGTTGACAAGCTAGCTTGGAATTACACCAGTAACCAACTGGCTTTTAGTTTGGGGCGTTACGTCCAAGTCTGGGATGCAGATACTCGTGAAATTGTCGTGACGCTGAATTTCGACAACTCTTCAGTCTTGGGTATAGATTGGCGCATTGATGGGCAGTATTTGGCCATTGGTGGTTACAAGGGAGTCAAAATTTGGCATAGTCAAAACTGGGATGAAGAACCATACAGCTTAGATATGACTACTGTCAGTTTAGCGATGGCTTGGTCGCCCGATGGCAAATTCCTGGCTTCTGGCAACATGGATCGTAGTGTCACCGTTTTGGAATGGAACAACCCCGATCCTTGGGTGATGCGTGGCTTCCCTGGTAAAATTCGCCAATTGGCATGGTCAGAAGCTATGACAAAAGTAGGTGCGCCAATACTGGCATCTTCTAGCGTTGAAGGTATTGTGGTGTGGGAAAAGCTAGAGGATGATTCTTTAGGTTGGGAAGCGCGAGTCTTAACTAATCATGTGGGTGTAATCAATGCGATCGCCTTTGCACCCAAAAGCTTCCTTCTCGCTTCTGCTGCTGCTGATGGCTGGTTGTGTTTGTGGAACAAAGCCAAGGAAGTATCCCAAATTATCACAGGTGTCTCTGGAGGATTTTCTAGCCTAGCTTGGCATCCCCAAGGTAAGTTACTAGCCGCAGGAGGTGAACAGGGCGAATTAGTTGTATGGTCAAAGGTTTTGTGAGGTCAGGGATTCGGGCGTAGTTAAGCAATACTCACTAATTAAAGTTGAACCTGGGCAATTTATTGGCTATGCTATATCAGCAAAGGTATATTTGTGTAAATTATGAACATTCTCAAACTAATTTTACTTGCCTGCCCCGCATTTCTGGTATCTATGATGTTGATAGTCAATCCAGCAAATGCATCCAGCCTAAAATCTGCTTACGCTACCCAAATTATGACGGTAGTATCTACACAACAAATTCCCGGTCTGGCAACACCAAACTTGATTCCAACATCTAATCCGATAATCGATCGAGTTGGTTGCAATTGTGCTAACTGTGTTCAGTCTAAATTTCAGTCGCTACAAGGCAAGCTGCCATCAGTCGATTTTTAATAAAGTTAGGAGTTATGAATATGTCGGGGCACAGCATTGCTGTGCCCTTATTAATTTTATGAGCTTTTTGTATATAGCGATCGCACTGGTTGCAGCATAATTATTTATGATATTTGCTAAAAGTCACGCCTGAAAAACGAAGTAGGAAAGTTGTTAAGTGAATCCCTGGATACTGAGAAAGCTGCTGGTAAAGTATTAAGGTTGGTGCGATCGCGTAGCGTGCCGTAGGCAATCGCCATCTGCACCTAAGCTGTTAAGCTCTTGTTAAAAGAGCTAGTCCGGGGATTAGAAAACTTGCTAGAGTGAACGTAGAGTTAGCCTTAATGTCTAATCGCCAAAACCTATACATCTCATGGATTTTGCTAATGTTGCATCCCAGCTAAACGCTGGAACGATTTTGCCAGAGGGGATTGTTATTCTCACCCTCTTGGGGGTTTTGATTGTTGATTTGATTTTGGGGCGTACATCCGCACGCTGGATCGGATATCTAGCGATCGCAGGTTTATTTGCTTCGATAGTCGCCCTATATTTTCAATGGGACTCTCCCAATCCCATCTCTTTTAGCGGTGGTTTTAACGGTGACGACCTGAGTATTGTCTTTCGCGGTATTATTGCCTTGTCTGCGGCTGTGACTATACTGATGTCAATTCGCTACGTTGAGCAGAGCGGCACCGCTTTAGGAGAATTTCTCGCTATTTTGCTGAGTGCTACTTTGGGAGGAATGTTTTTATCCGGGGCTAGTGAGTTGGTGATGATTTTCATCTCCCTAGAAACCCTGAGTATTTCCTCTTATCTATTGACAGGTTATACCAAGCGTGACCCCCGTTCTAATGAAGCGGCGCTGAAATACTTGTTAATTGGAGCTTCCAGTACAGCAATATTTTTGTACGGTGTATCACTGCTGTATGGACTATCTGGAGGACAAACTGAACTAAGTGCGATCGCTAATGGCATTGCAACAGCGAAAGTGGGACAATCTTTAGGTTTAGTGATTGCCCTGGTTTTTGCGATCGCAGGTATTGGCTTCAAAATCTCCGCCGCACCCTTTCACCAGTGGACACCAGACGTTTATGAAGGCGCTCCCACCCCAGTCATTGCCTTTTTATCTGTCGGTTCCAAAGCCGCTGGGTTTGCCCTAGCCATTCGCTTGCTGACAACAGCCTTCCCCCTTGTTGCTGATGAGTGGAGGTTTGTCTTCACAGCTCTAGCCGTTCTCAGCATGATTCTGGGTAACGTAGTCGCCCTAGCTCAAACCAGCATGAAACGGATGCTAGCTTATTCATCCATTGCCCAAGCTGGGTTTGTGATGATTGGCTTGATTGCTGGCACACAGGCAGGATACGCCAGTATGATATTTTACCTACTGGTTTACCTATTCATGAACCTGTGCGGTTTTACTTGTATTATCCTATTCTCACTGCGGACGGGAACCGACCAGATTGCCGAATACTCTGGCTTATATCAAAAAGACCCACTGCTAACACTGGGTTTGAGTATCTCCTTGCTTTCCTTGGGTGGTATTCCACCATTAGCTGGGTTTTTCGGCAAGATTTACTTATTCTGGGCTGGTTGGCAAGCAGGACTTTATTGGTTAGTTTTGTTGGGCTTAGTCACCAGCGTCGTCTCCATTTACTACTACATTCGCGTAGTTAAGATGATGGTAGTCAAAGAACCCCATGAAATGTCCGACGTGGTGAAGAATTATCCACAAGTGCGTTGGGATTTGCCTGGGCTAAGACCTTTACAGGTCGGGTTGATAGTAACATTAATTGCCACTTCCATAGCAGGGATTTTATCAAATCCACTGTTTACATTGGCTAATAATTCCATTTCCCATACCCCATTTTTGCAAGCAACAATCAACAGTAATCTAAAAGCAGAAAATCTCCTGCTTTTACCAAAATTAGATTCGGTTAGTCAGTCTCAACCCTCAGTTGATTCTACTGCTAAGAGTTAATAACCCGAATCTCAACTAAACTTTGTACTCAAAGACACGCCTGTTTGCTAATGAGCAGACAGGCGTTTGTCAATATTGTTTAACTTAATATTGAGAAAAGCTTGAAAGTACAAAGCCCTTGCATCCTATCAGCAAATGCAACGGACTTTTTATTAGACTAAGTTAACAGGTATCTTAATTACAAATTCTGCACCTTTTCCTTGAATAGAAAAACAGTTAAGTTCTCCCTTATGTTTTTCAACTATAATCTGATAACTTATATATAGTCCTAGTCCAGTGCCTTTGCCCACAGTTTTAGTGGTAAAAAACGGATCAAATAGCTTTGAGCGAACTTGTTCATTTATCCCCAAACCATTATCAGCAATACTAACTGCTATCCATTTTTCATCGATTAGCTCAGTTTTAATTTGAATTTGGGGATTATTATTTATCAGTTTTTGATTGTCAGTTGTTTGTGGATTTACTGCTGACCACTGACCGTTGAGCACCGAAGCTTCCAATGCATCGACCGCGTTAGCAAGAATATTCATAAACACTTGGTTGAGTTGACCAGGATAACAAGTTACATTCGGCAGTTGACTGTATTTTTTGATGACTTTGATTTCTGGGTACTCATGCCTAGCTTGCAGGCGATGCTCTAAAATCATTAAACTACTATCAATTCCTTCATGAATATTAACTTGCTTAAATTCTGCTTCATCAAGTCTGGAAAAGTTACGTAGTGATTTAACAATTTCCTGAATCCGTTCTGTTCCAACTTTCATTGAGTGGAAAAGTTTAGTTATATCTTGAATCAGAAAATCTAAATCTATTTCTTCTACTTTATCTTGGATTTCTGGAGGAGTATTTGGACAAAGTTGTTGATAAATTTCTACCAATTTCAGTAAATCCTGAGTGTATTTATGAGCGTGGTGAAGGTTCCCATAAATAAAACTTACAGGGTTATTAATTTCATGGGCAATACCAGCGACCATCTGACCTAAACTAGACATTTTCTCAGCTTGGATAAGCTGAGTTTGGGTAAGTTGTAGTTCGTTTAGTGTTTCTTGTAAAGTAGTTGTACGTTCCTCAACCCGAATTTCTAGCTCTTGATTCGCTTTCCAAAGCGCTTCCTCCGCTTGTTTACGTCTTTGAACTTCTTTTGCTAACTCATCGATTTTTTCGTTTAAGAGAACGAAATTACTGGTGGCTAAAGTTCTATTTTCCAAGCGTAAGAGAATTAAAGCTGAAGATTCAGGAGACCAAGGTTGAATAACTGCTCCTTGACTACGACATATTAACGTTTGTCCATCATTCTTTCGTAAAGTCAAGGAGCCAATAACCATTGCCCTGCTACATGAACAAGCTTGCAGGTAGTTGATAATATCATTGGTAGACTCAGTTACAAGCTCAAAGAGCATTTTTCCCCGCAGTTCCTGACGGCGTAACCCTAACATATCTGCTACTGGTTGATTGGTAGCTAACAACTGACCATCTCCACTCACCAGGAGTAAAGGTTCTGGTAAAACTCTGGCAAGTTCAAGAAATTGTTCAGGAGTCATGGGGCTTCAACTTTCACAGTTTGACTCTACTTTACATATCTGCACTAAGCTTATATCCTGGAGCTATTTTGTTTGATGCTGAAGGATTTACACAGATTCTATTCCCCTAAAGTATTCTCGACCTTCTGCATCTTCTGCCTCTTCTGTAGGTTTTAAGTAAACAATAACTCTACATCCAGAAGCACCTTGTGCTATGGTCTCTTGCAATTCTACTTTGGCATATCCTATATTATTAGCTGCGATCGTTCCAAAAACGTTTGAAGTCATCATGCACATAGCAGGGCGATTAAGTACTTTGTCGCCAAATGGGCAAACACGGTTGCCAAAGACAATTTTTTCATCATTCTGCTCAATAATATAAAAATCGCCCTGGATTCGTTTTTTTAAATCAATCAAGACATCAGCTACCTGCTTACGAGAAAGGTTAGAGATTTCCAGGGCAGATTTATAATCTTGGTTAATCTGCCTTCCCATCCTTTCACCAACGACGCTAATAAATCCCGAAGCTTCTTCTAAACCAACTACATCCTGCAAAGTGCCAGATAATTCTCTGATTAGCGTACGTAAAAATATATCGCGTTCTAAAGAAAGATTAAGCGTAGCTATTGAATGCTTGGGTATATTGATCATAAATTTTGAAGATACAATCTTGAAAGTATAGTTATAGAGTTCCCCAAAATATCTCTAAATTCACTACTTAATCTTTTTATTCTGAGAATTTGCTGTTTACTTTTGTTTTGGTTCTAATGAAAAGTAATCTCCATAACAAATTCTGGCGTTGCATAAATCCAGGATGGATTCACGGGTGATATCATGTCCAGCTAATTAGTTATAATTCCTTTTCTCTATGCAGAAAGCCCAAAAACCCGTCCCCTCTGCACCTCTGCCCTTCTGCGATCTTAGTAACCAGTATACAAGTTTTCTTGTTTTTTAGAAATAAACTTTGTTGCTTTGAAAACGTAATTAATAAAAAAATATAAAATATGAATAATTCCGTCACTTTAAATTACTAATATATTAAATACCTGTTTTAATATTTTAAATATTTACTAATTTAATAAATAGGTATAGTGATTATAAACTCAGAACCTTTTCCTAACACAGAATTTACTTCTAGTGTTCCTTTATGTTTTTGGACAATTATTTGATAAGTAATTGATAATCCTAATCCTGTTCCTTTTCCCACAGGTTTTGTTGTGAATAAATGATCAAACATTTTTTGCTGAACATCAGCCGATATTCCCACTCCATTATCTTGAATCCGAATCAAGACATGATTCTTATCTTCAGTGAGTGCAGTATGAATTGTAATTTGATTGGGATTTAGCTTAATATCATTAAAACTCATTCCAGCATTAGACTCATCTAAAGCATCAATGGCATTTGCCAAGAGATTCATAAATACCTGATTCAATTGTCCTGGAAAGCATTCTATTAGAGGAATTTCTTCGTAATATTGAACTACTTGAATAGCAGGACGAATCTTATTCGCTTGTAAACGGTGTTTGAGAATTAGGAGAGTACTGTTAATACCTTCATGAATATTAAACAGAATTTTTTGTTCTGTATCTGCTCTAGAGAAAGTTCGTAGGCTGTGGCTAATCTTGGAAATACGATCTGTACCTTCTCTCATTGAGGAAATGAGTTTAGGTAGATCCTCGCGCACGTATTCTAGGTCAATTATTTCGATTGTTTCTTGAATTTGCTGAGATGTTTTGGGATAGGTCTGCTGATAAAGGTCAATTAGATGTAATAAATTATCAATATACTCTTTAGCCGGAGTCAGATTACCTGCAATAAAGCCAACTGGGTTGTTAATTTCATGAGCTACATCTGCTACCATGCTTCCCAAAGTAGACATCTTATTCTCCATTATCTGAAGATTAAGAAGCATTATTTCTAGCTCATGGCTTCTTTCTTCTAACTTATTTTGATATTCCTTTAATTCATCAATTACTCTTCTGAGCAAACATTCTTTTTTTCGATTTGTTTCTTCAAGTTTTATCCGGTCTGATTCAGAGCGATCTAATTTCTTTTGGAGAATTCGATTGGCTTTTTTTAATTCTTTAATTTCTTGTTGGTAATCTAATATTTCCATTAACTTTTACTGATTTCCCAAAATTAAAGTTACAAAAGTTTCATTATGGAATAGTGTTTGGCTAATTCCATCTATAGGAGCAATTTCTCCATAAGAATAAAATCCACAGGCAGGTAAATAGTCAGTTAGACAAAGTTTCGTATTCTGATACTCTTCTTCTGCCCTAGTACCAAGTATTTGCCGACGAGCTACACATGAAAAAAATAAGACAGCACTTGGTTCTGTACCAGGATAATTATCTAAAGCATTCATAAATGATGCTTTAGAAGCTGCCAAAATATCTTCATAACCTGCTTCGGAAATTTGAATAATTGCTTGATCGGGAATATCTCCAAAAAAGGTTATGCTCCTAGATTCTTGATTATAAGCAATAGGTGCTCTTATATAAAAATTGTTTTCATTCTCATCAAAGATTGCTAGTGGATATTCCATTGAAGGAGGAAGCAAACCTAGATAATGATGATAAAAATCTAAAGCTGGTTTACCATCTATTTCATAGACTATATTTTTATCTACTTTAGTCACTTTGCTTGTTTGACCAATGGGATGCCAACCACTTGCAACAGCGTGGGAAAACAATATTGTGCCGGAAAAAAGCAGAATTGGTACAGAATCACTTAATACTTCTGTTTGAAAAAATTGATATGTACTTTGATATCTTGATTGATCGCCTGCTAAACCACCGAATATTGGTACATATTGACCAAGAGCTAGCTTTAAGCCATTCAATATAGAGACACCACTAGTTGTGAGGCTCTCTGGATGAGTTAAGCATAGCTTTGGAGGTGCGGTACTTTTTGCTTTGGCTTGATCCACAGCTTGTTTAGTTGCAGTAATTGGATCATCTGAAACTTTGCGTCCAACTCCTGCATGAATTTCAATTTCGTCTGAGCAAAACAACATCAAGGTGATTGAATCTTGCTGAAACTCTAAGACTGAAGAAATTTCTCCATCTGTTGTTCCACCAATCAACTCAATCCCCGAAAAAGCCCGATCTATTTGCTGTAAAATGAGAGAATGATCGAAGTCAATTGCAGCAAAAATAATTCCAGCTTTTGGTATATCTCCTGCAAGAGAACTGGTACATTGCTGAAGAACTTCTTCAACTGCTGAAAGAGAATCTGGATCGTTACTGTGACCTACTACTGCCTTGAACATACATTTATTTATTATGTTGATAAACGTAACTTACTATAATTATTAAATGGGAAGTTTAACAATAAACTCTGAACCTTGCCCTATAGATGAATTTACCTCTAGAGTTCCTCCATGTTTTTCGACAACAATTTGACGGGCAATTGATAACCCTAATCCTGTACCTTGACCCACAGGCTTAGTAGTGAATAAATAGTCAAAGATTTTTTGTTGGATATCAGCCGACATTCCTATGCCATTATCTTTAATCTTAATTAAGATATAATTTTTATTTTCAGTAAGAGTAGTTTGAATCAAAATTTGATTAGGATTTGCTTCAATCTCCATATAGGTAAGTCCTACATTAGACTCCTCTAAAGCATCAATAGCATTAGCTAATAAATTCATAAATACCTGATTTAGTTGTCCGATAAAACATTCTAATTCGGGCAAGATATCATAATCTCTAATTACTTGAATATCGGGTCGAGTTTCGGATGCTTTTAAACGGTGTTTGAGAATCATAATTGTACTGTCTATGCCATCATGAATATTGCAATAAACTTTGCGATCGCTATCTGCTCGAGAAAAGGTTCTCAAGCTGGTACTAATGTTGCGAATGCGCTGAACTCCTTCTTTCATTGAGGAAATTAAATTAGGTAGATCGGCAAGTATATACTTCAAATCTCTCGCTGCAATTTCCTCTTGAATTTCTGAAACTGGATTAGGATAGTGCTGCTGATAGAGGTCAATAATCTTAATCATGTCTTGGAAATATACTGAAGCGTGTCCAAGATTGCCATGAATGAAACCAACTGGATTATTAATTTCATGAGCAACTCCTGCTACTAATTGACCAAGGGCAGACATTTTTTCTGTCTGTACAAGCTGAAGTTGAGACTCTTGTAGGTCTTTTAATGCCTTAGATAATGCTGATGTCCTTTCTAAAACTCGTTTTTCTAAAGTTTTTGTGAGATTTCGTAATTGCAGATGGGTTTTAATTCTAGCTAATAATTCTTCTTCATGAAAGGGTTTAGTAATGTAATCAACTGCCCCTATATTTAGACCCTTTACTTTACTATTAGTATCAGAATTAGCCGTCATAAAAATTATAGGAATATCACAGGTTTCTGAGTTATTTTTCAGCTTTTTACAAGTTTCAAATCCATCTATTCCCGGCATCATTACATCTAATAAAATTAAATCGGGTAGTCTAGATTCAACCTGTTTAATTGCTTTTTCTCCATCATTCTCTGTGATAACTTTAAAACCTACATTATTTAATATATTAAAGACAATTTCTAAGTTGGTAGTAGTATCATCTACTACTAAGATTAAATTATCTTCTGGTTCATAAAGTATTCTCATATCTGGGTTTTCGTTCATGTATTTAGATTAATTTAACTCATTGTTAATTATTCACTATTGCCTGCGATCGCAGCTAAGTCACCTCTATTTTATTGGCACACTGACTGCAAATCTCTCGTCTGGCAACCCTATAGTTCCCAAAAACTCTGATAACAGCAACATTCTCACACTAAATTGCCTATAGCTTGGTGTTGGGGCGATCGCTAATGGACATCAATCACCAATTTTAATTTTCACCAAAGTTTAAAATCCTCTTTTATAAAGGCGATCGCTCTGAAATTAGCCATTATTACCCTTGTCTTTTTATAAGAGTAGCGCTACCCAGAAAAATATTGTTGATGCCATAAGTTAATTTTTTGATTTAGTCAACAGTGTTTATCATGAGTATTCCTAGATGTAACTTTTTTTTATAAAAAAATATCATTTTAGACAATTACCGTATATTTACGGTTATTTTTTTTTTTTAATATAGAACAATATTGTTTAAGTTTGAAAATACTCATATAGATTTACATACTACTAACAGTACGGTGACGTAAATATGATCTACACACTGTATATATGTGGTGTGACAGTGAGTTCTTTTCAAAAACTTTTATAGGCTCTCTATGAGTCTATTGATTTTATTCTCTTGTACTTTATGTTAGTTACTTATAACTAATATATTTTTATGAAGGAACTACTTTCCTCTGATTTATATTGCCCATTTTCATCCCATATCAATAAGCATGTTGATGTTTTAGAAGAGTATGCTCTTGAATGGGTAACTCGCTTTAACCTACTGGCAAATGAATCAGTTTATCGACGTTTCACCAAGTCAAATTTTTTTAAGCTAGTAGCAGGTGCTTATCCTGACTGCGATTTAGAAAAAATCAAGATTGCCAGTGATTTGTTCAGTTGGCTGTTTATTTGGGATGACCAATGTGATATGTCAGATTTAGGCCAACAACCTCAAGCACTCAAGCTTTTTCACCAAAGATTTATTGAAGTCCTAAATGGGGCAGAACTTACAAGCAACGATATACACCTTAGCTATGCTTTAAGTGACCTACGACAACGGATGCTTCAGATAGGAAGCATAAAATGGTTCCATCATTTTGTTTTTAGCTTTGAGGAATACTTCGCCGGATGTGTACAGGAAGCAAGTAACCGCGCACAGGAAATTATACCGGATATTGATACTTATATCAGAATACGGAACTTAAGTTCGGCTGGGGATCTTACTGTCGTATTAATTGAATTTTGCAATCAATTGCTGATTCCTAACATTTTACGACAGCACGAGATTTTTAAAAAACTCAAGGAGAAGACAATTAATATTCTTGCTTGGTGTAATGATATCTTCTCGTATTCTAGAGAAATGGCAAGTGGTGATGTTCACAATCTAGTATTAGTATTGTACTATCAACAGCAACTACCTTTAGAAATAGCGATTAAGCGTGCGATCGACATCCACGATCAAGAAGTACGAGAACTGCTCGAATTAGAAGCATGTCTGCCATCTTTTGGAGAAGAAGTAGATGCTGAACTTGCAAAGTATATATCAGGAATGTATGCCTGGATACGCGGCAATCTTGATTGGTACTTTAATTCCGATCGCTATCAAACTATAGAAAGGCTAGAGTTAGTAGAAACGTTGGAGTTAGATAAATCTCAAAGCAATATGCAAGTACTTTCAAACATGAAAGTTTTACTACCATTATAAGGAAAACTATACTATCTCAGCGAATATTTTTCACGATGCTCCCAACGATTTTTATAAAGGGTGGTTAGGAGCATCTATAATTTTACTGCTTCAAAGTTAATCAATATTACTCCATAACTAACAATACAAAAGTATAGCCGTAGTCATATAGGTTAGGACATAATGACAAGCGTGAATGTCTGGAAAAGTAATGTTTTTACCTCCTGCCTCCTGCTATAACGCAATTTCAGTATGAAAAATCAAATGCAACTACCTAATCCACTAAAAACTCCCTCTTTAATCCAGAAAATCCAGTGGGTTGCAGACCCCGTTAGTTTTATGGAAAATGCAGTTCAGCAATATCCTGACATTTTTACTGCTGAGGTAATTGGTTTTGGAGAGACTGTGGTTTTCGTGAACCATCCTCAAGCAATTAAAGAAATTTTCACTAATGATCGGAAGAAGTTTCTATTCGTTGGTAAAGTGAACAGAATATTTGAACCCTTAGCCGGGGAATATTCACTCCTGATGCTGAACGGTGAACGCCATAAACGGCGGCGACAACTCACAATGCCTTCCTTTCATGGCAACAGAATGCGAGCTTACGGTTCTTTGATTTCTAATCTCACCGAACAAGTCTTTAGTCAGTTACCGCTAAATCAGCCCTTCTTAGCTCGTACTGCAATGCAGGAAATTTCTCTGCAAATCATTTTACAAGCTGTCTTTGGCTTGCATAAGGGAGCACGTTACGACCAAATCAAGCGCTTAATGGCGTTGCTTTTGGATCTCTTTAGCTCACCTCTTACTTCTAGCTTCCTTTTTTTCCCCTTCCTGCAACAAGATTTAGGAGCTTGGAGTCCTTGGGGATGGTTTCTGCGTCAACGGCAACAAATTTATGAATTGCTTTACGCTGAAATTGCCCAACGCCGGGAAGAACCCAATCCAGATCGCATCGATATTTTATCCTTGCTGATGTTAGCGCGGGATGAAGCGGGTAATCCGATGACAGATCAAGAGTTGCGTGATGATTTGATGACACTGATGGTAGCAGGACATGAAACAGTGGCAACAGCAATGGCTTGGGGATTGTATTGGATTCATCATTTACCGAAAGTCCGAGAGAAATTGCTTCAAGAACTTGATTCCCTCGGTGATTCCCCAGATCCGATGAGCATTTTCCAACTACCTTATCTCACAGCTGTTTGTAATGAAACATTGCGAATTCACCCGATCGCAATGTTCGCGTTCCCCAGGATAGTTCAAGAACCCTGTGAACTACTAGGACATCCTTTAGCTTCTGGAACGTTACTGGTTCCCAGTATTTACCTGACTCATCAGCGTGAGGATTTATATCCGCAGCCTCAGCAATTTAAACCAGAACGGTTTATAGAACACGAATTTTCTACCTATGAATTCTTGCCCTTTGGTGGTGGAGTTCGTCGCTGTATGGGTGAAGCTTTGGCTATGTTTGAAATGAAGCTAGTATTAGCAAAAGTACTGTCAGGCTATCAACTTGCTCTAGCTGGTAAGCGGCCAGAGCATCCTCAACGTCGAGGTTTTGCACTTGCGCCTGCTAATGGGGTGAAGATGGTAGTTACAGGACGACATGTGCGTGAAGAGTCTCGAGTGAATATGACAACTACACCCGTCTTTTAGTAATCTGTCAGAGCGATTTTAATAGACCTGCCTTGAAAATAGGGACTGGGGACTGGGAAAGAGATATTTTTATTACTTCGTTGTGGACTCTGTTCATGGAGTCTCTTGCAAAAGTCCGCTAACACCCCACCCCCAACCCCTCCCTGCAAGCGGGGAGGGAGAATTTGACGTAAGTCAAAGGCGGGGTGGGGTTCTTTTTTTGATTTACGCAAGAAGTCTAATAGACATAGGAGTGAAAATTAATTCTGCGTTGCCCGAAATCCTTGGTAGGCACAATTCATGAATTGTGCCTACGTCATTTCACCAGATGTCTAATGAATATTAAAAACGCAGTTTTTGTGAAAAGCTGCGTTTTTAGTACTCTTATATTTTGACTTGGATCAATTACTCATTTAGCCCTCTAACTGTTGCATTGGTATCTCAATAGTAAACTCAGTCCCTTTTCCTGGTGTAGAATCACAGGTTAAACTACCTTTGTGTTTTTCCACGACAATCTGATAGCTAATCGACAACCCTAAACCTGTGCCACTTCCTACTGACTTGGTGGTAAAAAATGGGTCAAATATTTTCTGCTGCACGGCTTTTGTCATGCCAGAACCGTTATCAGTAATCCGAATTATCGCCATATTAGAATCTGTTAGTTCAGTAAAAATGTGAATTTGTCGTACCTGATGAGAAGTCGGTGACGTATCTAGATCATTTGTTAATTTTTCTCGCTCATTTACTAATGATGGATGATCTATGATAAATAACTCTTCTAAAGCATCAATTGCATTACTCAGGATATTCATAAATACCTGATTTAGTTGACCAGGGTAACAAATAACTTCCGGTAATTTTCCATATTTTTTGATGACTTCAATTTCTAGTAAATTGCTATTTGGTTTCAGTCGGTGCTGCAAAATCATTAAGGTATTGTCTATTCCCTCATGAACATCTACAGGCTTCATTTCCGCTTCATCTAAGCGAGAAAAATTGCGTAAGCCCAAAACAATATTTCGGATACGCGAACTCCCCACTTTCATGGAATCTAGAATCTTGGGCAAGTCTTCTGATAAAAAATCTATGTCAATCTCCTCAGATTTATCTTCAACTAAAGGGGAAGGATGAGGATATTCTTGCTGATAAATAACTATCAAATCTAGCAATTCTTGGACATACTCACTAGCATGATTAATATTGCCATGAATAAAGTTAATCGGGTTATTTATTTCATGAGCAACTCCCGCCACCATTTGTCCCAAAGAAGACATTTTTTCACTTTGAATTAATTGGATTTGGGTACTTTGCAATTCTTCTAGAGTTTGTTGTAAACACTGATTTTTGTTGTTAAGTTCTTGGGTTCTTTCCTGAACTTTTCCCTCTAGAGTATGGTTGTATTCTTCCAAGCTTTCTTTAGCTTGTGCCAAGTTTTTATAAAGAATAGCATTCTCTAAGGATATTGCTGCTTGAGTGGTGAGAAGTTTGAGAACTTCTATGCGATCGCGTGTAAATGCTCCTGTTGTCAGACGATTTTCTAGGTAAAGAATCCCAATCAATTTACCTTGATTTAGAAGTGGTATAGACAATAAGCTCTTAGGTTTTTCACTAATTATATAACCATCACCTGCTAGAAAAGAAACAGCTATTGGATCATCAATAACCAAAATTTCTCTAGAGCGTTTAACATAGTTAATCAAAGTAATGGGAACATCGTAGCTTGATTCCAGGCAAGTTGATGGAAACTCAGTGTAGGTATGCTCAAAATTGGAACTTGAACAAACTGCTGTGACGGTTAATGCTAAGTTATCACCTTCACTCAAAATGAAAGCGCATTTAGAAGCTCCTGCATTCTCCATAACAACTTCCATTAAAGTAGAAAGTAGTCGCTCAAGCTCAATTTCTCCAGAAAGTGCTTGAGATGCTTTAATGAATGCGGCTAAATCGAGAGAATCAGAAATACTTGTCTTCGAGCCAATAACAGTTTGTTGATTACTTAGGGTAGATAAAGATGATATAGATATGCTATTGAAAGAAACGCTTTCCTCACTAGCAGGTATACTCAGTTTTTGTTGCTGGGATATAGGAGTGAGTAATTGGGGATAGCGTTTTGCCAAATCGTCAACTTTGGCTTTTGCTCCCCAATTAACATATCCATAGTAGGCATCAATTAAGTAGGTTTGGGCAATTTTTCGCTTGCCCCATTTTAGATAAAATTTAGCTGCAAGTTCCTGAGCTAAAGCTACTTCATTCTTGTAGTCATGTTCTTCAGCTAGGGAGATAGCACGGTCGTATTCTTCCATTGCTTCAAGATATTTCCCTTCAACTCGATGCCTTTCTGCCTCCACTAAATAAAATTTATGCCAATTATTCATTGGGGCGTGATATGCCCAATATTGCATCTTTTCCTGATTAGCTTGCACCCGATCGAGAATGCACTTTTGCTCTGAATCAGGTGCATCAGTGTACACCGCCAGTTTGGCCAGAGAATCGTAAAAATAGAAAACAGGAATAACTAGTTGTCCTGTACCACTATCTAAATACTTTTCAGCTTGGGTGGCATTTTCAGCTGCTTGAGGGAACTGCTGAAACAAGTAGCATAAATGTAGTTTATGGAAATATAAATATAAAAGTCCGATTCCATCCTTGGCTTCCAAGTGAAGCGGCAGCATTTTCTCCTCATTATAGGCTTCACCAATTAAACGACAAGGATCTTCTACAAACCCCAGTAAATTTAAGACACTCTGTTGATAGATACAACTCCAGTTGAAGGCTCTTTCTTGCTTGATTTGCTTCAGGGCATTGCTGTAGTTTGCTATCTCACGTTCCAGCCCTGTCAGTTCTCTACCAATGGAATAACAACAGAAGCAATAAAACTGAAGAAATAAAGCTGCAAATTCTAAATCTCCTGTTTCCATCGCTAGAGAGTAGGCTTCTAATACAGTATTTAATGTTTCCTTAGGATGCTCCTTCCAATGGCGGATACCTGCATGAAATACCTCCATGACTTTTGCTGCAACTTCTTTAGCATTGTACTTAGCTACCAAACTTAAAGCCAGTTTGCCAAAATCATAGCCAGACTGAATATCTCCCTTTTCGCTACAGAGGATCGTTCCGTAAAGAACGTATGCAAAGGCGGACAAGGGGGCATTGCCATATTTGAGCGATAAGTTAATTTGTTTAAGAACAATCAATGAAAAAAGTTCAGGAGTAACTGCATAGGCGAAAAAAAGCGCATTCGATAGAATCCGCATAACTACCAATGTTTGTTCTGCCGTCATTTCTGGCAGATCAATTAAATCCTCAATCCGCTTTCCATTTATATTTGATGTTAATTCAGCGATCGCTAGCTGAATATCTGACTGACTGGGATTTTCAGGCAACTCAACTTCCAACAATTTTAGAACACTTAGTGCAGTCCTGACAGATTCTAGTGCTTGGTTCTGCGCTCCATAAGCTTTAATTTTGACTTCATAAACTTTTACTTTCTCCAGCAGTGTTTTCGCTCGTGCCAACACTACCTCTACTAATTGCTCCATTTGCCTAAAGTCACCAGCTAGATACGCCGCCTCGGCTGCTGTCTCATATAAAGCTAGGATTAGTTGATATTTAGTCTCCCAACTATCACTTGCCAGCAGTTGGATGCCGATAGTTAAATACTTAACAGCAGCGGGATAAGCTGTTGATGCTAAAGCTTTACGTCCAGCAATTAGATTCATCTGGGCCAGTTCATCTCGTTTAGCTTGAGGGGAGATGAATTCTACTGCGATATTAAACTGATTGACAAGCTCAAAAATCTTCTCTTCCTGTTCTGTAACAGGAATATTGTTCAATAAAAGTAGCCCGATTTTTAAGTGAATTGACTTTTTTTGTTCTTCGGGAATTAAAGAATAAGCGGCTTGCTGCACTCGGTCATGGACAAATTTATACTTAGGTAGCTGTAAATTAGAATTTGAAAATTGTGTAGATTCTATTCCATGAACAATGAATTCTTGATTAGTATGATCTTTTGCAAAAATGTTGTAATTTTCAGTCTGTGGTAAAACTAGCCCATCAAGTAATGCTTGCCACAAGTCTGATGCTGTATCTACTACAGATTTTTCATTCACGATCGCCAGAGTTTTTAAGTCAAATTGATTCCCAATACAGGCAGCTAGTTTCAAAACTTTTTGGGTATATATTGGTAATTTTTCTATTTGCAGGGCGATAAATTCTACTACATCATCCGTGAGAGCTAAATCTTTGATTTTGGAAATATCATACTGCCAATGACCAGCATCAAAATTTAATACAATTAACCCATCCTCATGTAAAGATTTAAGAAATTGAACAGAAAAGAAGGGGTTGCCTTTAGTTTTAGCAAACACCATCTGGGTAAGAGGAATAGCAACTAATTCAGAACAATGAAGTGTATCAGCAATTAAATGATTTAAATCACCCTGATTTAGAGGTGCTAAAGTAATTGTATTAATGATTGCTCCTGTTTTTTGAATCTCCTGTAGTGTCAAATAAAGCGGATGTGCCTTGGAAACTTCATTATCTCGATAGGAACCAACTAATAAAAAACCTCCTTTGGTTTCACGCATTTGTTCTGTCTCTTCTGAAAAAGAAGACAACATGTTTTCACACATTAATAATTGAATTAATTTAAAAGAAGCTGTATCTGCCCATTGCAAATCATCAAGAAAGATAACCAGGGGATGTTCTTTAGTTGTGAATATCTGGATGAATTTTTGAAACAATAAATTAAAACGATTTTGGGCAGCGCTGCCAGATAGTTCAGTAACTGGAAGTTGCTTACCAATAATCTGTTCGAGTTCAGGAATGACATCAATAATTACCTGAGCTTGTGTACCCAATTCTCCCAGAATTTTAACTTTCCATTGTTGAATTTGGGCATCAGTTTCACTCAGCAGTTGCCCGATTAAGTCCCGAAAGGCTTGCACTAATCCTGATAAGGGAATGTCACGTTGAAACTGGTCAAATTTTCCTTTAATGAAGTAACTACGCTGCCGTACAATCGGTTTATGGACTTCATTGACCACGACAGTTTTGCCAATACCAGAGAAACCTGCGACTAGGATCATTTCTGTTGCCCCTTCTGTTACGCGCTTAAAAGCAGCGAGTAAGCTTTCAACTTCACTTTGGCGACCGTAAAGTTTTTCGGGGATTACAAAACGGTCTGAGATGTCTCTCACACCGAGTTCAAAGGGTGGAATATTTCCTGTTTCTTGCCACTGGCTTTGGCACGTCTCCAAGTCATGCTTTAATCCCAAAGCACTCTGATAGCGGTCTTCGGCATTTTTTGCCATCAGCTTGCTGATGATGTCAGACAAAATTGGCCCAATATTGGAGTTAATCCGACTGGCTCTTGGCGGTTGTTTGGCAATGTGAGAATAAACTAACTCCGTCGGATCTTTGCTGGTGAAGGGTAACTGTCCGGTGAGGAGCTGAAAAAAGGTGACACCGAGGGAATAAAAATCAGTGCGGTAGTCAATACCTCGGTTCATCCTTCCGGTTTGTTCTGGGGAAATGTAAGCCAGAGTACCTTCTAAGATGTTGGGATTCGTGAGAAATTGAATTTCTCTTGGCAGAAGGGTGGCAATACTAAAGTCGATGAGTTTGATTTCATTTGTGCTAGGGTTTATGAGGATGTTGGCAGGCTTGATATCTTTGTGAATGATGCGATCGCGATGCAGTCTTTCCAAGGTAGAAGCAATTTTAATTGCAATGTGGAAAAACTCGTTCAGGGAAAGCCAGTTTTCCTTTTTTCCCTTGTCCTCTATTCGCCAGTTTTGGAGAGAAATACCGCCAAAATCTTCCATCACTAAGACATAGCTGTTACGGTAATTTTCTAAGCTATAGGTTTTGACTATGCCAGGAAAATCAAGGTTTTTGGTGATGATATATTGATTTCGGAACTGAGCTATTTCCGCAAAGGTAGGATATTCATTCCGCATCAATTTGAGAACGACTGATTTTTGGTCTTCTTCTCTAACACCCCGATAAACCAGGGTTTTACTACCTGAGTAGATTTGTTCAGTAATGCGATAGCCGAGAAACGAATATAATGTATCCAATACTACTAACATTGCGGACTAGGCTCATAATTATTGTTTCTATGGCTTATTATTCCCGCGTAAAGACTATCCTTATCATGAAATAGGATTTTTTTGTTTAATTTGTATTAGAAAATATGACTTTTAATATATTTTTATTACTAAATATCTAAATCTTGAGCTGTAGCGTTTTCTCATCAAGTTAAGTAGATATCAAAACTTAAACCACAACCCTTCTTTGAACTTACAAAGAGAGAAGATAAAGTACAGCTTTACCTTAGCCCGGTAAAGCTGTACCTCACTAAATAATGATGATTTGTGAATATAAGTGTTTTTGAACTAACTATTTTTATCCGCTTTTAATCGGACACCAGTATAAATGGTGTATTTTTGGCTGCGATAATAATAACGAGCACAAATACTACTTGATTTTTTGTTTAATAAAAGTCACAACCTGAGTTAGCTGTTTCTTCAAACCATCAATTTCTGCTTGCATTTTCACAATTTTCTCATTCAATGCATTAATTTCTGCCTCGGAGCCTCCTCCAGTACTGGGGGTTGCGACGCTAGGGGCTACTACCGTACCATTGGTGACACTAGAGGTTGCTACTGTGCCATTTTTGACGGCAACTGTTGCTCCTACTGAAACTAATTCTGGGCGTGGCTGTTTTGCCTTAGCCATAGCTAACTTAATCGCGCCAATTAGTTGTTTCTGATCAAAAGGCTTGCCCAAAAATTCAAAATATTCAAATGGTTCTGTGATTTTCTCAGTCACCTCTTCCTTGCGACCAGACATGATCACTAAAGGAATTTTTCTTAATTCTGGGTGGGCTTGAACTTGCTGAAAAACTTCCCAACCACTCATTTTTGGCAACAGGAAATCCAGCATAATCAGGCTGAGTTTTTCCTGAAGGATGAAATTTAGTCCTTCCACACCGTCTTTTGCTTCCAGTACCTCAAAATTGCCCGGAGGCAACATTTCTCGTACTTTTACCCTGACAACTGTAGTGTCATCGATAACTAAAATCTTGTTGCTTGCCACGACTGTTTGCTCTAACAGAAACTATAAGTGTAAATAGCGGCTTTGCCGATTGTCCTTGAGAATCCTCCCACTATATACATAATTTCTAGCAATTGGGGGATAGTATATTTCGGTATAAATCACATTGTTAGACGTGTTTTGCAAAACTTTTGCTCGTGCTCTTTTCAATTTGTGTCATGGTGATATTTAATCAACAGACCACTACATCTATATCCGCATCTTGCTGGGATGTCTATGATTTCGTCACAACAAGCCGACCTAAAGTCTGAAATTATGGCAATGCCTAGCTGGCTACGTCGCCCAATTGGCAAAGCCAGTGAAATCTCTACCGTACAACGCATTATTAAGCAGCGCCAAATTCACACGATTTGTGAAGAAGGACGTTGTCCTAACCGGGGAGAATGCTATGCCCAAAAAACTGCAACTTTTTTGCTAATGGGGCCTACTTGCACACGCTCTTGTGCTTTCTGTCAAGTAGATAAAGGTCATGCACCAATGCCTCTTGATTTAGAGGAACCTGAAAAGGTTGCCCAGGCGGTGCAGCTTTTGGGATTGCGTTATGTGGTGCTGACTTCTGTAGCCCGTGATGACTTGCCCGATCAGGGTGCAGGGCACTTTGTAAAGACGATCGCGACTATCCGCCAATTGAACCCAGAGACTCAAATTGAAGTGCTGACCCCAGATTTTTGGGGTGGTGCTGGTGTTGGCGAGTCAGGTCAACGCCAGCGGATAGCGATGATTGTCAAAGCCAAACCAGCTTGTTTTAATCACAATATCGAGACAGTGCAACGGTTAACTGGCCCAGTGCGCCGGGGAGCCAAGTACGCTCGCTCGCTCTTGGTGCTGGCTACGGTTAAAGAAATCGATTCGACAATTCCCACCAAATCAGGTTTGATGCTGGGACACGGAGAAACAGTTGATGAAGTCATTGAAGCAATGGCTGATTTAAGGACTGTGGGATGCGATCGCTTGACTATTGGGCAGTATATGCGTCCTTCTCTAGAACATCTGCCAGTCCAAAAATATTGGACTCCAGAGGAATTCGATCGGCTTGGCAGATTAGCATGGGAAATGGGATTCAATCATGTTCGTTCTGGGCCTCTGGTTCGCAGTTCCTATCATGCTGGAGAGGAGGGAGTGGGGAGTGGGGAGTAGGGAGTGGGGGGCAAGGGGGCAGGGGAGCAGGGGGAGCAGGGGGAGCAGGGGAAGAAATAACCAATGCCCCATACCCAATCCCCACTCCCCAGTCCCCAATCCCCAATCCCCAGTCCCCATTCCCCATTCCCCACTCCCCACTCCCCAATTCTTAAATTCACACAAATATTCTTAAAGAATTTGAGTATTTGGTACGCCAGTTTGGTATTTCTTAAAAAGTCATGACATAAGGAGAATCGCATTATGACTGCTAAAGCTAAGAATCCGCCAGTTGCCGACAGCGGCGCTAAACCTCCCTACGCCTTTCGCACAGGCTGGGCACTGTTCTTGTTAGCAATCAATTTACTGGTAGCAGCCTACTATTTCCACATTATTGAATAATTAGAAGTGGAATGGTGCTTGCTCAAATCGTTCCTTTGAATAAACCTTTGGGACGAATGAGCAGCACCAAAATCATGATGAACAGTGCGACACCTTGTTTATACTGGAAACCCAGCCAAGGAGTGCTGATTTCCTGGACGATGCCAATGATAAAAGCTGCTGCGATCGCACCGTAGGGATTGCCAATTCCACCAAGAATTACCGAGGCAAACAATGGTAGTATCAAGAACCATCCCATGTTTGGGCGGCAGTATGTAATTAACCCATACATACTGCCGCCCAATGACGTAAGAGTGCCAGCTATTAGCCAAGTCCAGAAAATTACTCGGTCAACATTAATACCTGAAACCCTGGCTAAGTCCAGATCGTCAGCAACTGCTCGCATCGCCTTACCAATTTTGGTATTTTGCAGCAGGTAATGCAGCCCTAAAATTGCTAGCACCGCCAACCCCAATACCAATAATTGATTTTGCGGTACATTTAAACCCAAAATATTTAAAACTGGCGTAATAGGTAAATCGTAATTTTGGTTCTTGCCACCCCAGATAAAAATAATCCCATTGCGAAGAAATAAGGCAAGTCCGATAGAAATAATAATCAGCGTAGTGGAAGTAGCACGGATAGAGCGCATCTTTGACCACAGTAACTTTTCCGATAACAGCATGGCTGCGACTGTTCCCGCCGCCGCCAGTATCATTGACAGCCAAATATTAATTTTTGGAATATTTAGGGAAAACCAGAAAATTTGAATACTTATGCCAGTATTTAACACAAATGTCAGATAGGCTCCTAAAGTTAGAAAGTCACCATGAGCAAAGTTAGATAGCCGTAAAATTCCATAGGTAAGAGTGAGTCCGACTGCGGGTAGAGCAATAATGCTCCCCAGCGCAATCCCATTAACGATTAGTTGGGCGAATTGTACATCCATAAGTCTTAAGTTGCGTTTGGAAAATTTAGGTTAGTAGTTGATACAATAATTTTTTTTTGAACTAGCTGCTAAACTCGACATCATAAGTTATGGTTTATAACAACATAAGTTATCGTTTATAAATAAAAAAGAATTGTCCGCTAATATACATAAAATCCTGTTGGGATTTTTATGCGTAGCTAAACTTGTTCAGCGGTCTAGTTGACCATGCAGCAGTATTCAAGCTTACCAGACCAGAACTCACTGATAGATGCAACGCCAAAACTTTTGACAACAATTGAGCAACTTCGCGCGCAGCTGTGGCTGGAGAGCAGCTTAAACCAGTTGCAAAGTCGCCTTAATGATTGCTTGCTTTCTGCTTGTAACACTGTCCCACAGCCAGAAGCCGCACAAGCGGAAATTTTCCAAACCGTGGTTAACGAGATTAATAGTGCTGTTCACAGCAGTAGTAATCTGGCACTTACAGAATGTGCCGTAGGCATCGCTATGTGTCAACCACAAGAAACTGTTGCCACAGTTTGTTATATTTCTCGTTCTCCATCCCCAAATTCACCACCTTTATTTCTAGAAGTGCTGACAGCAGAAAAAAAGCTGCTGTTGAGATTACAAGAGGTGATAGAATTTGAAGATTTGCAACAGCTTGAAAATCAACAACTACCGAGCGCTTGGCGGTTAGCTGATGATTCTGGCAGCGTTATGGGCTGGCTAATTATCGCCACAGCGCCCTTAAATTCTCATCATGAGTCGCTCATAGAATCACAAGCTCAACTCAGATCGCAATTGATGGCAAGGTCTGCAAAGTACTGTACTACAGCCTTGGTACAACTTAGACATATCCTATCTTGGCCGCAACGGTGTCAACAGTTAAGTAACTCTAATCAAGAACTGGAGCGCACTAATCAACTGAAAAATCAGTTTCTGGCAAACACCAGCCACGAAATTCGCACACCGCTTGGTTCCATTATTGGGTTTACCCATCTGCTTTTAGCTCCAGGGTACGAACCAACTAAAGAACGCCAGCAAGAGTATTTAAATATCATTCAGTCTAGCGGTAAACACTTACTAGCTCTGATTAACGATATTTTGGATCTCTCTAAAATTGAAGCAAATCAGCTAGAAGTACAGTGGGAAACAGTAGATGTGCCACTGTTGTGTAACAATGTTTTGGCACTGGTGAAAGAGAAAGCGGCTAATAAGAGCTTGAAACTGTGCCTAGAACTTGAACCCGATATTACAACTCTAGTAGCCGACCCCTTACGACTTAAGCAAATGTTGTTGAATTTAATCTTCAACGCCATAAAGTTTACCACTAAAGGAAGTGTTGGCTTACGTGTTGCTTCCAAAGGTGTATTTGTGCATTTTATAGTTTGGGATACTGGCACTGGCATTTCCCAAGAAGACCAAATTCAACTGTTTCAGCCATATTTCCAAATTGCCAAGGCCGTAGCAGATGGTGTTGAAGGTACTGGTTTAGGTTTAACAGTGACTCGGAAACTCGCCGAAATTCACGGTGGTTCAGTGAAAGTTGAATCTGAAATAGATCGCGGCTCCAGTTTTACCCTCATACTTCCCCTAAAGCAAGAGGTGGGAGTGGGAGCAGGGGGAGATGGGGGAGCAGGGGGAGATGGGGGAGCAGGGGGAGCAGGGGAAGCAAAATACTCCTTATCTCTTTTGCCTTTGACACCTAGTTCTTCTGTAGAGATTTTGCTGGTAGAAAATGATTTACCCAATGCTAATTTGATACGAATTTATCTAAGTAAATTGGGATATCAGGTGACTTGGGTTAAGAATCCTGGTGAGATGTGGGAAGCTCTAACTGTGTTAGATCCAGCGGTGATTTTAATGGATGTTTGTCTGGCAGATGGAAATGGTCTTAACTTGGTGCAACAATTACGAGAACATGGACAATATAAAACGATTCCGGTAATTGTTCAAACAGCAATGGCAATGAAAGGCGATCGCGAAACCTGTCTAGCAGCTGGAGTAAATGACTATATTTCTAAACCTATTGATTTACCACTTTTAGCCAGTCTGGTGGCCAAGTACAGTCAAGCACCAACCTTGGTTGATGGGGAGTGAGGAGATGAGGGAGCAGGGGTAAAATTCCTCTCCTCTGTACCATTCCCCCTGCCCCTCTGCCCAATGCCCCATAACTAATGACTACAATATAAATTATCGTCAATTAAAGGGTTTAAGACCCCAACCAAAACACGTAGCATATTTTCAGATGGGGATTTAAACGCCAACTGAAAATATTTTGAATTTTGAATTGTTAATGGGTGCTGTAGGATTTTGGCAGGATTGGGAAATGATGCTGACAGAAAAATTTGAGCAATTAAGAGCCTTATTTAGAGAAATGGAGCAGGCGTTGATTGCCTACTCTGGTGGTGTTGATAGCACTTTGGTTGCCAAAATTGCTTATGATGTGTTGGGCGATCGCGCTTTGGCTGTCACGGCTGTTTCTCCTTCGCTGTTGCCAGAAGAGTTGGAAGACGCGAAAATTCAAGCTGCAACTATCGGGATTCCTCATAAAATCGTCCAGACTCACGAGATGGAAAATCCCAATTACACCTCTAACCCTGTTAATCGCTGTTATTTTTGCAAAAGTGAGTTGCACGACACTCTCAAACCTTTAGCTTTACAGTTGGGTTATCCCTACGTAGTGGATGGGGTGAATGCTGATGATTTGCATGATTATCGCCCAGGAATTCAGGCAGCGAAAGAAAGAGGGGCGCGATCGCCTTTAGCAGAAGTGGGTGTCACCAAAGTAGAAGTTCGCCAACTTTCGCAACAACTCAGTTTACCTTGGTGGGATAAACCTGCTCAACCTTGTCTGAGTTCCCGGTTTCCTTACGGTGAAGAGATTACTGTCGCTAAGTTGCAACGAGTCGGTAGAGGAGAAATTTATCTGCGAAAGCTAGGTTGGCAAAATTTGCGCGTGCGATCCCAAGGGGATACAGCACGTATTGAATTACCAGCAGAACAAATCAAAGAGTTTGTGTTAACTAACGATTTACAAACATTAGTTTCGGCATTTCAAGATTTTGGATTTATCTACGTAACCTTAGATTTAGAAGGTTATCGTAGCGGTAAGTTAAATCAGGTTTTAAATAGGGAAGTTTTGGGCGTTAAAGTATAGGATTTTAGTTCTCTAAATATAAAGTTTATTTACCTTTTAGAGAAACTAGAAAGCAACCGTTAATCCTCCAGATATTATCTGGCTGTTTTTCCATAAAATATAAAGCCCTCAAGGGAACTCCATCAGGAGCAAGTAGCAGCACTGGTTGAGTTATATTTCCCTGGATGGTTGTTATCTTTTCAAAAAAGATAGAACGAGGACGGTATACTGCTGGGTAGCTTGTCTTTACCATCTGCATAAAATTTTCTGGGCTTTGAAATTGCGCCTGAATCACTGGACTAGCAAAGGCAAAAGCGCCTTCGGCATCATCTTTTTTAAAAGCTGTCAATTGGTATTCAATTACAGAACGTATATTGATGGCATCGGTATCAGTAACTTCCATAAATTTAAAAATTACGTAGGCGCAGCCCGTCGTAGACATCGCTCCAAGTGTCGGCAAAGCGATCGCTCAATTCTCACGCTGAGTGAGCTTGTATTCTATCTGCTGTAGTGCTGTTCGCCACACATCATATCCCTCTTGAGACAGGTGTAACCCATCTGTGGTCAACTCTGGACGCATATTGCCTTCCATATCCGTAAACCAGCTATAAATATTCAGATAATTAGCACCTTCTTGTTTGGCAATCACGGTTAGTTGGATGTTGATGTGACGAATGCGGCTATTGGAAATTTTTGGTAGACGAGTAGGCAAAATTGATTGGACAATGATTTGAGCTTGGGGGTGAGCCTGCCGTAAACGCCGGACAATCCGGCGATAATTACGCAAAATTGTTTCATCACTAGCGCCTTTTCGTAAGTCGTTAATCCCAGCCATGATGTAAATTACATCTGGCCGCGTTGCCGAAAATGCTCCCAATCTTTTTAAAACGCCACTAGAAGTATCTCCAGATATGCCTTGATTTAGCCACAATTTCCCAGCAGGCAGTTTTTCTCTGGGAAACCACATACTCAAAGAATCACCAACTAAAATACTTAGATGATTGGCTCCTTGACCTTGAGCGATCGCTCTAGCTTCTAAAGCTAATAAACTTTTCCAGTCGTCATAAGTTAGTTGACGTTTCCTGATCGACTCCCACAATGATTGCAAATTATCACTATCTACGCGTGTATAAATCTGACCTGTTTTCAGAGCTGCCAATCTTTGGTAGTAAAGTTGATTCCCAGATGTCAATAAGAGGCTAGTTGCTTGGGTGCTGGGGTTGAGTGATGACTCTGTTGATACTGGTAATGCCTGAGTGGTGAATTCTGGTACGCTAGGGGCGTTTTTCTCACCTACTATTGGCTGCGAACTTTTTAGGGGTTGGAACGCTTGACCGCTGAGTTCTGGTAAGGAGAGATCGACGCTATTGATAATTTTTGTACTGGCTATTGTCTGCGAACCCTGTTTTAAATCCCACAGGAATCTAGAACTTTCTGGCAGGACAATTGACAGATGTGGAAGAGCCGATGCTGGTATTGCTAATCCTGTTAACAAGCCTGCTGCCAACAGATAAGGGTCCCTCATCGCTTTCTCTCTCCTCTACTCACTGCTTTTCCATATCACGGCATTAATTGCCTGTATTCAGGAAAATTTTACTTCGGTTAAGTTATTATTCTTATTTACGCTGTATAGTTCTGTAAAGCGTGTTCACAAGATTATATTTGACAATTTACGATCTCTTTAAAGTACGGTTTTCCCGGTGGTATACAAATCTTATTTGTGAGAATACTTTTACTGAAAGCACTGTTTTCATCAGCCGACCACTTTTTCTAACTCAGTTATCACAAAATATTACTAGTGTTTGCAAACTTGACGATTAGTGAGTGATTTTTAAGGATCTCAGGACAGAGGTTCTTGCTTTTGATGTTGCTAATATGTGAAATAAACATCAGATTTTAGGTTTCTAGATTTCAGTCAATTGTCGCGATGCCTGAGAGTTTGCTAGGCCAAGAGGCTATATCTGACAACAAGCAGTTTCTTTACGAGAGGCTACGCATAGCTTGTTTCTTTGCAGGAGTACACTTCTACATTTTTCACTTTGTCATATTAAATTAAGCAGTGCAAATGCACCAGTTATTAAAGATGTGACTAGTTCAGATTAAATATTTGAGAACTAGCACAAGTGAAAGTATGGTTACAAAAAGAAGTTTTTGACCGTTCTGGAATAATTTCCAGCAGAGTTATAAGTTATGGGCGTCGTCGCAAAATGACAACAGTCGACTTTCCTGCTATATACAAATTAGCTCGTGCCTTGAATGTGACGATTGAGGACTTGGTGGAAATTTTGGAGAAATAGGCAAAATTATAACTGTTGAGAATATTGATATCATACGATGATGTATACTCAATGAGCAAGTATGACGTTTGCCATCCTGAGAATTTGACAACTCACTATAGATAATTTAATATTTATGTTTACTAATTGAAGTATGAGTTGAAACACATTTAAATTAAGTTTTAACTCTAGAGAATAACCTCATTGAAAGTGCTAAGATTTAGGCTGAATCATTAGTGTTTTCCTTTTCTTCTGTGGCAAGAGCTAGTACAGCGATTGGTGTCAGTCCCATTATTAAAGAGATTGTGCAAAAACAGGCACATTCCACACGTTTGACCCTGAAAGAAGTTATTCTCATGGGGATGTTAGCTATTGATAAACTAGATGATCGAGGTCGTCAAGAGCTAGCGGATCAAGTTCATCAAATGCAGGTAAATGGAGAAATTTAATTGAGTAGTTATGAGTTAAGAGTTATGAGTTATAAATTTTAACTTCTCACTCCTGACTCTTTACTTAATTTAGTTATTGGCTAAATCGATAACGACTTTCCATTACATAACTTTCATTAATTTCCAAAGATATCCATCGGCGTTGCAGAGTTTCAGCAACAAAGTTGGTTGTATTAGAACCTGCAAATGGATGTAATACCATATCATCTTCATCAGTTAAAAATTTGATGAATAACTCGGCGAACCCTTGAGGAAAACGTGCTGGATGGGGTCTAATTTCTGCTGTTTTGCAGCGTCGTAAATAAGCGCTATTAGATAATGTAAGTGACTCAAACACTACCACTTTTTGTATGGTAGAAATTTACCAGACATAATAATTTTAACGCGATCGCCTTTGGGATCTTCTTCTTTTTCCACATCTAAAGTAAAGTCAATGGCGCTCATAATCCCATCACCGAATTTGTCGTGAATCACGGCTTTAATGGGGAGTCCGTACACCTGTATAATTTCGTAGAAACGATAAATTAGTGGGTCAGTTGGTACAACTGGGCCTAATCCTTTTACAGGATATTCAGTTAACTCGTTAATATAACTTGCACCTAGCTCCAATGCTTCGACTAGTAACTTGGCTTCTTCTGGGGAAGCACTAGCTTGACGGTAGATAACAGCAGCAATCCATACTTCATCGCGTCCGAGAATTTTTTCTAAATCAGCGAAGCTTAGTCCTTTGTCTTGTTTGGCTGCTAATAGCTTTTGCGTAATTTCGGGAATGGACATCTGAAAAACCTCACAACTGTGTAATGATTTTGACTGCATGTAACTCAGCTTAATATTGGGCGATCGCTCCCTTTACTAAGGTCACAATAAGTTTTATTTTGTTTACACTATTGTTTTGGAATAACAAACGTGCCAGCTGGTAAGTAGAGCATTTTGCGGTCATTCTGCTCAACTGCCACTTTGTCAACCAGAGAAAGTAGCTGCTGATTCAATTCGGCAGGGGCGTCACGTAAGTTAGCCTGGAAAAGGAAATCCATTAACACTCTACCTTCTTCTGAGTTCTGCTCGAAGCAAGCAGAAACATCCAAATATTCTGGATAGGTTTCAAATTTATACGATAGACCAATGTCGTCAATAATTTCACTTAGCTTCTTTGATTCCATCATCTGGGAAGACCCTTCTTGCCAGTATTGCTCGTTCCCAACTACCTCTGCATATTTCGCAATCAATGTGAATATGACTGCTTCTTCTGTGTCTAGTGTAATGAGAAGAACTCCTCCGTCTTTGAGCAGATTCAGCGACTCAAGGATTAATTGCCTCTCCTGACCTGGCATATGATAAATTGAATGCGTGTAATGAATACAATCAAATTGTTCATTTGTTTGAAATTCCTCAATAGTCTTCGGATGCATCTCAAAATGCACTGTGCTAACATCAGCAGACTGCATCGTTGCTTCAAACATCTGCCGATGAATATGATTCGGCTCCACTAGTACATACTTTAATGTTTGCCCCTCACCTACATATTGTTTGAGGAAGTATATAACTTGCTTATCAAACTCTCCAGGGCCTGGACCAACACTTAATATCGAAACCTCAGTTTGCTGAGAAAGGCTACCTTGAAAATGCTTCTTAAGCATCTCTAAAGCTAGTTTCCGGTTAGCTTGCCAATTTTTTAAGAAAATTGTATATGACGAGGCATAAGCCTCATACATCTGTTGCTGCGTATTACTGGAGGTAGACATTGTAAATGAATTTTCTCAGAATTTTAGTACAATAAAAACCTGAATAAGTATACCAAGGATTTTAATAAAAGATTGATCTAAATATTAATTTTTACCTATTACTATGCTCTGTACTTTATTTATCAAATAAATTAAATACATAATCCCTCATTAGGAATTGATTTTACAAAAAAATCCCCCACCTTGCGGCAGAGGATTTTTATTACTTATCTACAAAACTAGCAGCCGAATTAACCGAACTTACCAGCAGTAGAAGCAATCAAGAATGCGGCGTAAGTTACGACGTAGCCAACAGTGAAGTGAGCTAGACCAACTACACGAGCTTGAACAATTGACAGAGCCACGGGCTTGTCTTTCCAGCGAACTAGGTTAGCTAGAGGAGTGCGTTCGTGTGCCCAAACAAGGGTTTCAATCAACTCTTGCCAGTAACCTCTCCAGGAGATTAAGAACATGAAGCCAGTTGCCCAAACTAGGTGTCCAAATAAGAACATCCAAGCCCAGACAGACAGGTTATTCACGCCGTAGGGGTTGTAACCGTTAATCAACTGAGCAGAGTTAGCCCAGAGGTAATCGCGGAACCAGCCCATGAGATATGTAGAGTTCTCATTGAACTGAGCAACGTTGCCTTGCCAAATGCCTAGATGCTTCCAATGCCAGTAGAACGTAACCCAACCAAGGGTATTGAGCATCCAGAACGCAGCTAGGTAGAAGGAATCCCAACCGGAGATGTCGCAAGTACCGCCACGACCTGGGCCGTCGCAAGGAAAGGCATAGCCGAAGTCCTTTTTATCCGGCATCAGCTTAGAACCACGGGCATCCAAAGCACCTTTGACCAAGATCAAGGTGGTGGTGTGCAGACCTAAAGCGATCGCATGGTGTACCAAGAAGTCGCCAGGGCCTATTGTTAAGAACAGAGAGTTTGTACCAGCATTGATCGCATCTAGCCAGCCTGGTAACCAGACGTTAGCGTAGTTAGGCCATGCTGTGTAAGCAATACTATCGGGGTTAGATAGTAAGGTGTCTAAACCGTACAGTACCTTACCGTTAGCAGCTTGGACGAATTGAGCAAACACTGGCTCAATCAAGATTTGCTTTTCAGGAGTGCCGAAAGCAACTACTACGTCGTTGTGTACGTACAGACCAAGGGTGTGGAAGCCCAAGAAAAGGGATACCCAGCTGAGGTGGGAAATAATCGCTTCTTTGTGCTTCAATACGCGGTCAAGTACGTTGCCTTTATTTTGTTCTGGATCGTAATCACGTACCCAGAATATTGCTCCGTGCGCAAAAGCACCAAGCATCAGGAAGCCAGCAATATACTGGTGATGCGTGTACAACGCTGCCTGGGTTGTATAGTCCTTCGCAATAAATGCGTAGGAAGGCATGGAGTACATGTGCTGCGCTACCCAGGAAGTGACAACACCTAACGTTGCTAAGTGCCATCCCAACTGGAAGTGCAGGGAGTTGTTATAGGTGTCGTAGATACCTTGGTGAGGTAGGTTGAACGGACCTTCAACGGGAATACCGAAGAAATTCTTGGCATTCAAGGCTTCTTTGAGACTGTGACCAATCCCAAAGTTTGTCCGGTACATGTGACCAGCGACGATGAATAGAACTGCGATCGCTAGGTGGTGATGAGCGATGTCAGTCAGCCACAAAGCTTCTGTCTGAGGATGGAAACCACCCAAGAAACTCAGAATTGCAGTTCCTGCACCTTGCGATGTCCCGAATATATGTCCGGGAGTGTCAGGGTTTTGAGAATAAACACCCCAGTTACCTGTAAAGAACGGTGTCAAACCTGCTGGGTGGGGTGGGGTATTCAGGAAGTTATCCCAACCTACGTGCTGACCACGAGCTTCGGGGACAGCAACGTGAATTAAGTGACCAGCCCACGCCAAAGAACTAACACCAAACAAACCTGCTATGTGGTGGTTTAGACGATGTTCAGCGCTCTTAAACCATGCCAAGCTAGGACGGAACTTGGGTTGCAAGTGCAGCCAACCAGCGAACAGTAATACAGCAGCGAATAACAACAAGAACACTGAACCGTTATACAGTTCGCCGTTATTCCGCATACCGATGGTATACCACCAGTGGTAGAGACCAGAGTAGGTAATGTTTACCGGATTGCTAGCGCCAGCTTGCGTAAAAGCTTCGATCGCTGGTTTACCGAAGTGGGGGTCCCAAATCGCGTGGGCGATGGGACGGATGTGAAGGGGATCTTTAATCCACTGTTCAAAGTTACCTTGCCAGGCTACGTGGAACAGGAGGCTGGATGCCCACAGGAAGATGATTGCCAAGTGACCGAAGTGAGTTGCGAAAATCTTTTGGTAAAGATTTTCCTCTGTGATGCCATCATGGGTTTCAAAGTCGTTGCCTGTAGCGATCGCATACCATATCCGACGAGTCGTCGGGTCCTGTGCGAGATCCTGGCTAAATTTGGGAAATTTTGTCGCCATAGGTTTAATAATTCCTCTGACCTTTAGCCATCAAATATCAAGTTCAATTTTGGATTTTGGATTTTAGATTCAATCCAAAATCCATAATCTCAAATCCAAAATTTTCCTGATTGCTACCCTACTGAAAGGATGTGTGCGTGGAAGAATGCCCAAGTTGTGGCAATTCCTCCCAAGAGGTAGTGAGCTACCCCTACTGCCCGACCCTGAATGATGCTCAGAGCGCGAGGTTGAATTGCTGGTGCTACCTTCAGTTTGTTATGTGCCCAAACAATGGACTCAATCAGTTCTTGCCAGTAGCCACGACCACTGAACAGGAACATTAAGCTGAATGCCCAGACAAAGTGAGCGCCTAAGAAGAGTAGACCATAGGCAGACAGCGCACTGCCGTAGGAGTTGATGACTTGTGTCGCTTGTGCCCACAAGAAATCACGCAACCAACCATTGATCGTGATGGCGCTTTGAGCAAAGTTACCACCAGTGATGTGAGTCACAGTACCATCTGCATCTACCGTTCCCCAGACATCTGACTGCATTTTCCAGCTGAAGTGGAAAATCACAATCGATATGGAGTTATACATCCAGAATAGTCCCAGGAATACGTGATCCCAACCAGACACTTGACAGGTACCGCCACGACCGGGACCGTCGCAAGGGAAGCGGAAGCCCAAGTTTGCCTTGTCTGGAATCAGACGAGAACTGCGGGCGTATAGCACACCTTTGAGCAGAATTAGGACAGTGACGTGAATGGTGAAGGCGTGAATGTGGTGAATTAGGAAGTCCGCTGTGCCCAAAACAATGGGTGCAGCTGCAACTTTACCACCAACAGCCAAGACACCGCCGCCAAAGACATAGCTAACTGGTTCTAGGGCATTGGGTGCAGTTGTACCAGGAGCCAAGGCGTGGATATTTTGTATCCATTGAGCAAATACTGGCTGCAATTGAATCCCTGTATCAGAGAACAAGTCTTGAGGACGACCCAATGCACGCATTGTGTCGTTGTGGATGTAAAGTCCAAAGCTATGGAAACCGAGGAAAATAGACACCCAGTTTAGATGGGAAATAATCGCATCCCGGTGACGAATTACCCGATCCAGTAAGTTGTTTTGATTCACAACTGGATCGTAATCTCGCACCATGAAGATCGCAGCGTGAGCTGCTCCACCAACGATTAAGAAGCCACCGATCCAAGTATGGTGTGTGAAGATAGCTAGCTGAGTAGCGTAGTCAGTTGCCAGATATGGATAGGGGGGCATCGCGTATTGGTGATGCGCGATGATGATGGTCAACGAACCCAAGAAGGCTAAGTTAGTAGCCAACTGAGCGTGCCAAGATGTGGTCAGGTTTTCGTAGAGACCTTTGTGACCTTCACCAGTGAAAGGACCTTTGTGGTTTTCTAGGATCTCTTTAATGCTGTGACCAATACCCCAGTTGGTACGGTACTGGTGACCAGCAATGATAAAGAGAACTGCGATCGCTAAGTGGTGATGAGAAATATCAGTTAACCACAAGCCGCCTGTTACCGGGTTCAGACCGCCCTTGAAGGTGAGGAAGTCAGCATACTGACCCCAGTTCAAGGTGAAGAAAGGTGCTAAACCAGCTGCAAAGCCAGGGTACAGTTCGGTCAACAAGTCTTTGTTCAAGATGAACTCGTGGGGCAGGGGTATGTCTTTAAGAGCAACGCCTGCATCCAAAAGCTTGTTGGTCGGTGCGGACACGTGGATTAAGTGACCTGCCCATCCCAAGGAACCACAACCTAGCAGTACTTGCAAGTGGTGGTTCAGGATCGATTCCACATTCTGGAACCATTCCAGTTTGGGAGCGCGTTTATGGTAGTGGAACCAGCCGGCAAATAGGAATAAGCCTGCTAATACCAAGCCACCGATCGCAGTGACGTAAAGCTGGAAGGAGTTTGTAATCCCCCAGCCACGCCATATTTGGAATAAACCAGAGGTGATTCGAATACCGTGGAAACCACCGCCAACATCACCGTTTAAAATGTCTTGTCCGACAATGGGCCAAACAACTTGAGCACTTGGCTTAACGTTTAACGGGTCGCTTAGCCAAGCTTCGTAGTTAGAAAACTTCGCGCCGTGGAAAATCATCCCGCTCAACCAGATGGTCACTACGGCTAAGTGGCCGAAGTGGGCTGAGAATATCTTACGGGAGATGTCTTCTAAATCGCTTGTATGTGTATCAAAATCATGGGCGAGTGCGTGCAGGTTCCAAATCCATGTGGTGGTTTTGGGACCTCTGGCTAAGGATCTGTCAAAGTGTCCAGGTTGTGACCATCTCTCGAAAGAGGTTGGAACCGGGTCGTTATCGACGATTACTCTTGCCTTTTTTTCCTCTCGCTCCGGAGGACTTATTGTCATTCGACCTCCTCTCTTGATAAGGAATGAGGATTCATGTATGCCACAAAATGAACCATTACTGCATACTCCAGAATTTTACTGAAGCCGCGATCAAGATCCGATGTGGAGAGTTGTTTCTCGTTGAATTATAAAGTCTTTACTTGTACATTGTTGAAGATATTTTAACAATAATTCAAACTTGCTGGAATATTGCTGGAATTACTGCCTGATCTGGCTTTTAACTTCAAGCTATTTGTCCAAAAGTCAATAGATTATCCATTTTATTTACAAAGAATAACAATTCGCCAAATTTATGGTTTGGTTGTATGTAGCCAATGTTCAAGCTTTTGTTGCTATTACTCGTAAATATTTATGTCATGTTTCACTTGTTACAAGTAAAAAGCTGTAAAGAATATGACTTATTTGAAAATTTACTGAGAGACACAGAAAAAATCATGGAATGTGAGGCAGATTTCACCTTTTGGGCTATAGTTCCCTATGGACAGTTTGAGCCAAAATAATCTGTCAATTGTCGAAGACTATGACTGGGTGCAACGTATGAACTCGTGGCAGAAAAGGGTGTTAGAGAAGCTCCTCCCTCAGAGGTTCCCGATTCTCAGGTGGGTAATGACATTGATGCTGGTATTACAATTGACCAGTTGCGGCGAGAAAGCCGATAGCCAGAAAGTATCTACTGGCTATAAAGAAAACTCCCCACAGATTTCTCAAATTTCAAAGCAATTTTCGGAAGTTTCCCCTCCATCTGTTATTGAAGAACTGCGTCCAATTTTGGAAGTTTATCAGCCACAAGTGACAATTGTTACTCCAAAAATTGATGAAGTTCTTCAAGATAACAAAGTCACAGCCAGTTTTCAGGTTAAGGATCTACCAATATTTAAAGACCCACAATTACAACTAGGCCCACATCTACATGTAATTCTGGATAATCAACCTTATATACCTGTTTACGACCTGAATCAGCCCTTGGTTTTGTCAGACTTGTCTCCAGGTACTCATACCCTGCGCGTCTTTGCCTCCCGTCCTTGGGATGAAAGCTTCAAAAATGAAGGCGCTTATGCCCAGACAACATTTCACGTCTTCACCAAAACCGACGACAACACCCCAGATCCGAAATTGCCTCTGCTAACTTACAATCGTCCTCAAAGTAGCTACGGGGCAGAACCAATCTTACTGGACTTTTACCTAACTAACGCTCCTCTGCACCTCGTCGGCAAAGAAAACCCCAACGACGAGTTCAGTGATTGGCGCATCCGTTCCACTATTAATGGTGAAAGCTTTATTTTCGATCGCTGGCAGGCAGTTTACCTTAAAGGCTTCCGTCCAGGGAAAAACTGGGTAAAGCTAGAATTTCTTGATAATCAGGGAAATCCTGTCAAAAATGCTTTTAATACTACAGTTAGATTGATTGACTACCAGCCAAAAGGTAAAGACACTCTATCGAGAATTGTCAGAGGAGAACTCACAGCAGCTGAGGTACGCCCGATTGTAGACCCGAATTATAAACTTGCACCTAAACCCACACCCACACCTTCTGTTGAAAAAACACCCCAAATACAGCCTATTCCTGAAAGTGAAATTCCAGAACAATCCAAAACACAGCCAGAAAAACCAAAATTAGAAGTTCCAACGTCTGCACCATTTCCCAGCTTGTCCCCAACGCCACCAGAAATTATTGAGTCTCCAGCCCTAGAACCACAGCCAGAGGTAACACCAACTCCTGAATCAACGCCGTTACCCGAAAAAGTAACGCCTCAGCCAACAAAACCTAGATTTGGTGGATTTTTTAACCGTGGGGCTGGTAAAGTTCCCCCACCAGAAGCACCAGTTGCACCATCTCCTAGTTTGCCACCCACACTGCCAGAGATTATTGAGTCTCCGACACCAGAAATTATTACGCCAACACCAGAACCACAGCCAACGGTAACGCCAACTACTGAATCAACGCCGTTACCCGAAAAAGTAACGCCTCAGCCAACAAAACCTAGATTTGGTGGATTTTTTAACCGTGGGGCTGGTAAAGTTCCCCCACCAGAAGCACCAGTTGCACCATCTCCTAGTTTGCCACCCACACTGCCAGAGATTATTGAGTCTCCGACACCAGAAATTATTACGCCAACACCAGAACCACAGCCAACGGTAACGCCAACTACTGAATCAACGCCGTTACCCGAAAAAGTAACGCCTCAGCCAACAAAACCTAGATTTGGTGGATTTTTTAACCGTGGGGCTGGTAAAGTTCCCCCACCAGAAGCACCAGTTGCACCATCTCCTAGTTTGCCACCAACGCTGCCAGAGATTATTGAGTCTCCAGCACCAGAAATTATTACGCCAACACTAGAGCCACAGCCAGAGGTAACGCCAACACCTCCTTCTGCTGAATTACGCTGATGCGCGAAAAGAATTGTACATTTTTGCATTCAGACCGTCCTAAGTCAATTGGTCATCTGTACGAGTGAAATACAAATGACTAATGACCAATGACCAATGACAACTCTCACGATTAAATATACAAATTAAATGCGTAACAGCTTAGAAAGTTTCAAAATTTTTGCTTTTGCTGAATAACTAGGGAATTCTAAGTAAGGATTGACTCTTATTGCTTACTTAGGATTAATATGGCTTTCCAGACTCCAGATTCAGATATTCCATCAGTTTCCGGTAATATCGCCGTCGTCCAATCGAGCCGAAAAGGGTGGTTCTCAAAAATTACCAACGGCCTGAGTATTGGCAACAAAATTAAATTTGGCTACAGTCTTGCTCTCGGTGTGGGAATTGTCGGAACCACAATTGGGTTAATTTTAGGAGATCGCTATCAGCAACAGGCGTTGCAGCAGCAACAAAATGCCTTTAAGGAACTCAATTTGCTCTATCGCCTCCAGACAAGTATCCTGCAAACCCGGACGCACCAGCAGCAACTTATTCCCTTAGTGGCAAATCTAAAGCTGTACAAAGAAGAATATGCCCACATTACTAATAGACCCGTCCTAAAACTTGCAAGCAAGTATATATAAGGCTTTGAGACCGCC